>CATWBR010000113.1 GCA_958349075.1 uncultured Clostridium sp. | reverse complement strand
CTTGATTGTATCATAGCATCTTAGCTTGTGCAATATTATTTCAGTATTTCGGCCCTTCAATACAACAAAAGTCCGAGCGTTAGCGTCGGACTCTGTTTACAGTATGAGCCGGATATTGCTATCCGGCATAATTCTTTTTGATTGGCGCCTGTGACCTGTGCGCAAAACGTCAAAACCGTATTTCTTTGAGCATCTGCTGCATCTGTATAATGCCTCTTTTCTGTGATACGGTGATTGCCTCAAGTATTGGCAGTAATTCCGGACAGCAGGGGTAACGCAGCATATTTTCACACATCAGGACCGCCCCTCTGTGGTGCGGTATCATTTCCCTCATAAAGCACACGTTGATATTATTGTCCACTCCCGCCGATTTCATTTCCCGAAACATATTCTGCAGAATGCGCTCATTATCTCTCCGGTAACTTTGAAGCTCTCCCGGTTTATTTACCAGCGTGCAGCAGCAGGGATATACTTTTTTCATATTCTCTATGCTTTTTTTCTGTTCCGCTATGATATTCAGCGCCATATTTTGAAGTGGAATAAAGGTTGTGTAACGCAGAAGATTTTCAGACATTTTTATCGCCGCCCGGTGATGCGGCATCATCTGTACGATAAAATTTCCCGATATACCGCCAGCCTGAGGAGCAGACGTCATCTGCTCCATCATTTCATTCAGAATACTGTAAAAGCAATCCAGATAGGCTTTCGTGTTAATGCTTAATTCACTGTAACCTGCCATATTTATTTTAATTCCTTTCGATCCGCTCAGACGCAAAACGTTGTGGAGTTTTTTAATCTATGCCTCTTAGTATCCTATGACCGGAAAAAGTATATTGTGAGTTGTCTTTATTCCCCGTCAATCCGCAGTTGCATATCCGTCCGCAGCATAGTAGAAACCGTCCCTCTCTTCTATCTCGACACCATAGGTTTCCCTTGCCCGCTCCGGGGATACCTTTCCGTCCCGGACATCCCTTAACACATCCTCCCGATTCCGCTCTCCTGCCGGTCCAAATCCACCGGCCCCCGGAGTCCGGACCACGATGACGTCGCCGCAGTTTACCTGGATTCCCGTACTCTTCGACGGGAGGCGGACCGGCTCCTGTCCTTTCTTTATCAGATACTGGGCTCCGCCGTAGCCGGCTTCCCCGCCCTCAATTCCCCAGGGAGCAATCTTTTGCCTGTCTCCAAGACCCGTGAAAGACACATCGTCGCAGACCGCCTCAAAGACCCTCTCGATCCCCAGTCCTCCGCGGTATTTTCCCGGGCCGCCGCTGTCTGTCCGTAAGGCGTAGCGCCGGACCAGCACCAGGGGAAACTCCATCTCCAGCGCCTCAATCGGCAGATTGGAGGTGTTGGTCATGTGAACCTGTACACCGCTTAGGCCGTCCCCGTGGCGGTGAGCCCCGGAGCCTCCCGCAATGGTCTCCAGATAGACGTAGTAATGCTCTTTATCCTCCGGATCGTTTCCGCTGAAGGTTGCCGATGTGCAGGAGCTGTTACAGCCGGCCATGGCCCGTTCCGGAACCGCCGGTGCCAGCGCTCCGAAGATTACATCCGCCACTCTCATGGCCGTGTCGATCCGCTCTCCGACCGGCGCGGGACTGGTTGAATTAACGATAAGGCCCGGCTCCGCATAAACTTCCAGAGCGCGGCAGATTCCGGCATTCGACGGAATTTCCGGATCGAGCAGCGCCTTTAAAGAATAGAAAACCGTCGCCAGGAGTCCGTTAAAGGTCAGATTAATCGGCCCGTTCACCTGGTCATGAGTCCCACTAAAATCAAGGGAAAGCTGATCCTTTTCCACCGTAATCCGCACACAGATGCAAATCGGCTCCGGACATGCCTCCCCCGCATCGTCCATGTAATCCTTGAACTCATAGACTCCGTCCGGCAAACGGCTGATCCCGGCCCGCAGACGACGCTCCGCATAGTCCTGAAGCTCATACATACTGTCCACCAGCAAGGTCCTATAGCGGGAATACGCCTCGGAAAGTCTTCTGACGCCTATCTTATTTGCCGCTATCTGCGCCTGCAGATCCCCGAATCTTTCGTGGGGGATCCGGCTGTTGCCCATAATGAACTCAATAATCTCATTTTGTACTTCTCCCGCACGGCAGACATGGGACAGAGGAATCTTAATCCCCTCCTGGAACAGGCTGACCGCATCTCCGGGAGTGGATCCCGGTACCTTCCCTCCCACATCACTGTGGTGGGCGCAGTTGGCTGTCCAGCCGATGATCCCGCCATCCGCAAAGACGGGAGCCGCGACCGTGATATCGGGCAGGTGCGTGCCGCCGCCGTTGTACGGGTCATTTCCAATAAACATATCTCCCGGACGGATCGTTTCTTTCGGATATTTCTTATAGACTGATTTGACGATTTCCAGCAGGGAACCCAGGTGCATGGCGACATGTTCCGCCTGAGCCACCATATTGCCCTCCGGGTCAAACATCGCCGTTGAAATATCTCTCCGCTCCTTGATATTGGTGGAATAGGCGCTCTTGATCAACGCAATGCCCACCTCCTCGGCAATGGAGAGCAGCAGATTTCCCACAATTTCAACTGTTACCGCATCCACTTTACGCTTCATATGCTCTGCCTCCTGTATCTTTTGCCCTGATATTGCGATATCCGTCCGTGTAAGCGCTCCATCCCGGAGGAATCACGCAGGTCGAATCCATCTGCTCAATTATCGCCGGCCCTTCAATCGTACATCCCGGCACAATCTGACTCCTGTCGTATACCCGGGTCGCTATATAGTCCTCCTCTCCGTCAAAAAGGACAAAACGTTCCGCGGCCGGCTCCGGTGCATTCGCCCCTTCCGCCTCCGGTTCTTCTTTTAAATCCGGTTTCTCGATCAGTCCAATCGCACCCAGCCTGTAATTGACCATCTGGATCTCCGTCTCCTCGTTATGATACCCGTAGGAACTTTCGTGCTCCAGGTGGAACGCCGCAATCATGCGCTCCATTGCTCCCTGATCGAAGGGAATGGATATGGGGATCGGTATCTCATAGTTCTGCCGGTTATAGCGGCATTCCACCACCGCCTCAAACATCCTCTTTTCCTCCGCGATACCCTCCCTGTCCAGCAGGGCGTTTCCTTCCTCCAGCAGGCTCTCAAAGATCTCATTCACCCGGCAGAGGTTTTCGGTCCTGGCAAGCATAATATGGGAACGGCTCAAGTCAAAACGGGTATCCGCCATCAGAAGGCCCAATGCGCACAGGGTTCCGGGAGACGGAGGCATCAGCACGTTCCGGATTCCCATTTCCCTTGCAACCTCGCAGGCATGGAGCGGACCGGCCCCTCCAAACGCCATCAGAGTAAATTCCCGCACATCATAGCCCCGCTCCACCGAAACCACCCGGATCGCCCTCATCATATTTGAGTTTACAACGGATATAATGCCTGCGGCCGCTTCCTTAAGCGACAGCCCGGACGATTCGCAGATATGGGTTTTTATCGCCTGTTGGGCCAGTGACAGACTAACTTCCATGCTGCCTCCCAGGATCCTCTGCTGGTTCAGTTTCCCCAGTACGATATTCGCGTCCGTCACGCAGGGATATTCCCCTCCCCGCATATAGCAGGCCGGTCCCGGCGTCGCGCCTGCGCTTCTCGGCCCCACCTTCAGTGCGCCGCCCTCGTCGATCCGGGCGATGGAGCCGCCCCCGGCTCCCAGGGTGATGATATCAATCATGGGAATCCGGGCGGGATATCCCTCTACGAGCCTCTCGTTGGACAATTTTGCCTTTCCATTCTCGATCAGGCTGACGTCGATGCTGGTGCCGCCCATATCGAAAGTAATAATCTTATCTTCTCCGCACTGTTTTCCAATGAATACGGCGCCGATTACCCCGGCTGACGGCCCTGAAACGGCCGTCTTGATTGGGCAGTCCACCGTTTCCGAGATGGAAATAATGGAACCGTTGGACTGGGTCACATAGGGGGACGCGTTAATACCGGCGTTCCGGACGGATTTTTCAAAATTGTGGACATAGGTCTCCATCACCGGCCCGAGATAAGAATTTAACACCGTTGTGCTCATACGCGAATATTCGCGGAATTCGGAAATCAGCTTGTTGGATGCCGTCACGTAACACTCGGGATATTCCTCCCTCACAATCTCCCCGATTCGGTTTTCGTGAACCGGATTTAAAAATGAGAACAGCGTGCAAACAGCGATCGATTTGACTCCCTGCTTTTTCAAGTATCTGACTGCGCGCCGCACTCCCTCCTCATCCAGGGGAACCTTCACGGACCCGTCATGGACAATCCGCTCGGACACCTCGCATTTTAGTCCTTCAGGTATCAGGCTCTCCGGCTTTTCTTTCAGCAGGTTATAGAGGGAGGGACGCTTCTGCCAGCCAATCTCCATCAGATCTTTAAAACCTTCCGTTGTGATAAGGCCCATTTTCGCGCCCTTTTTCTCAATCAGCGCGTTGGTTGCGACCGTTGTCCCATGCGCCAGGTAGGTCACGTCCTCTGCCGAGATTCCTTCCCCCTCCAGTATGGACCGGATTCCTTCCACGATCGCCCTGGACGGATCTTCGGGTGTGGAACTTCGTTTAAAATTCTCAAGCTTTCCCGTCCCGGCGTCGAACAGAGAAAAATCGGTAAACGTACCCCCTACGTCAACTCCTATCATATATCCCATCTTCGTACCTCCCGCCTATCGCGCAGGCTATTTTAAAGCCTGCACTTTATTATACAGATCCTTTGTCTCCCAGTATCCGTCCGCCTCCAGCTCCGGAGCCAGCGGGGCCATCGCATCAATAAAGGACTGCTTGTCAAATTCCACAAAGCTTCCTCCCTCTGACTCGATTACCTTCTTGTCCTCTTCCCACTGCTCTCTTACATAATCGCTGAACCATACTTCCACCTCGGCCGCACATTCCTCTATTACCTGTTTCTGTTCGTCGCTCAGCTTGTTCCAGGTCTGCATATTTAAGGTAAAACATTCCAGGGGATAGGCGTAGTCCACCAGGGATATATAGGGAGCCGACTGATGCAGCTTCAGGGCATTAATGGATTCATAGGAGCATTCTCCCGCGTCTACTACGCCCTGCATCATGGCGAGCGGATACTCTGCCCAGGAAGTGATTGTCGGAACGGCTCCCAGGGTGCTGAAATTCTTCTCCCAGATTGGGATATTGGGAATACGGAATTTCACGCCCTTCAGGCTGGCCGCGTCCGTCAGAGGCTTTTTACCGAAAATAGCTCTCGGATTCTTCTGGAATTTGTAGGCGACCACATGGATTCCGTTTTTCTCCAGCGTGTCAAATGCCGGTTTGGCAAGATCCGACTGCAGATAGTTATACAGATGCTCCTTACTCTCAAATGCGAAGGCCATGCTCATTATGTTGAGATCCTTGGCAATATTGGCATAGGTGTCGAAGGAATTGAACATGCCCTGCTGTAAATCCACCTGCATATTCTCCAGCATGGCGGTCTCATTGCCCAACTGTTCACCAGGATAATATTCAATCTTCACCTGCCCCTTCAGACGTTCATTCACCAGATCGGCGATTTTCTGCCCCGCCATTCCGGCCGGCTGCGTCGGTCCGGAGGAAGCTCCCACCTTGATGACAAGTTCTTTCCCCGAAGCCATTTCCCCCGCTGCCTCTTCTTTTTCAGATTCCGCCGTACCCGGGGACTCCTCCCCCGGCTGTTCCGCTTCGGGAGCCTTTGTTGCTGCCGGCTGGCTTGGCAGACATCCTGCCAGTGCCATAGATGACAATACCGTAATTAATGCTGTGCTCCATAATTTTCTCATGTGTAATACCTCCCTTATTTTTTCTATCGGCTTCTGCCGCCGCTGTTTTTATGTAACGTTCCCCTTCAAATCTATACTGCCACCTTCATCAGTTTCGGTATGCAGAGCACAATATCCGGAATGAATGTAATAAGCAACAGGGTGATTACCAGTGGGATTAAAAATGGAATTGTTTGTTTTAACGCTTTATCAAAGGAAACGCCCGCCGTCTTTGCTGCGATAAACAGGGCCGGAGCCATAGGCGGCGTAATCAGGCCTATCGTCAGGTTCAGGACAGCCACAACTCCGATGTGAACCAGGCTGAGCCCAAGAGCATTGGCCAGGTTAATAAGAAGCGGAGCCATCATAATTAAAACCGACATACTTCCCATGAAGCACCCCATCAGAAGCAGGATCAGGTTCAGCAGAAGCATCACGATGTAGGCGTTCGGGATCATCAGTAACAGGGAAGAGAGCTGATCCATCAGGCCGCTGGTGATAATCATCCAGTTAAACACCGCTCCCGTCGCACACAGGAACATGGTCATGGCAGTGGTGGAAAGTGTATTCTTCAGGATAATCCAGGCCGTTTTAAACGACATCTTCTTATAGCAGAATGCCAGAATCACCACATAGACGCACCCGACTACTCCGCACTCCGTAGGTGTAAAAATACCCGTCATGATTCCGCCGATGAGAATGGCGGGCGCTCCGAGAGCGGGCAGCCCCCTCCAGAGAGAGTGCAGAAACTCCTTTGCGGTTGCTTTCCGGTACAGGGGCGCCTTCACATGAAGATATTTTACGGCAACATAGGTATAGATCATCATGGATACTCCCATTAAGATGCCGGGAAGCACACCTGCCAGAAACAGGGACAGCGTGGAACACTGGGCGATGAATCCCCAGACCACAAAGTTGATGCTGGGCGGAATAATCGGCCCGATGCTGGATGACGCAGCGGTCACAGCCACGGAAAAGTTCTCGTCATAACCCGCGTCCCGCATGGCCTTGACCTCGATGGCCCCAAGACCGCCCGCATCCGCCATGGCCGAACCGGACATTCCGGCGAAAATCATGCTGGCCAGAATATTTGCGTGTCCCAGGCCTCCGGGAATATGTCCAATCCCCTTTTTGGCCACGTCGAATATCCTGTCGCTGAAACCTATCTCATTCATGGCACAGCCGACAAACATAAACGCCGGGACGGCCAGTAGTGAATAGTCGGCAAAGGAATTGGCCGTCTTCTGGGCAAACATCACAAAGCTTTCATGGTGTCTGACGGCAAACAGCAGGCTGGAACCGAGCATTGCAAACGGAATCGGCACCTCCAGCAAAATCAAAACAACAAACAAGATAAAAACCGCCCATACAAATGCTGTGCTACTCAATCAGACCACCCTCCTCCTCGCGGATTTCTTTCAGATAGATATCCTTTGGCATAATCAGGAACTCTACCGTGTCATAAGCCGAAAACAAAACCAGCAGAATCCCCATCACAATGATTGGCAGCGCATAGTAATATGCTCTGGTAATCGACAGTCCTCCCACCGGCATCGTGTTTTTCTGGATTCTGAACAGCCCGATTCCGCCGTACACGAAAACCGCCGATGTGACAAGAATGATAAGGTTTGACAGGTGTCTAATCCCGATCTGGATAAACTTAGGCATAAACTTTAAAAAATAGATAATACTTGCATGTCCCTTTTCCCAATAAACAACGGCCGCACCCAGCGAGGAGTACCAGACCATCAAAGCGATAACCGTCTCCTCAATCCCATAGATTGGACTGTTGAACAGATAACGCAGCGCAACCTGGATAAATAGAATTGTAATAAAGATAAAGGAGCAGATTGCTCCCGCCGCCCTTGCAGCCATCGCCGCCCCATCTAACACTTTCCGGCATTTTACCAATCCGTCCGGCGGATTAAAGGCTCTTTCCATCCGGCTTCCTCCTCTCCTGTATATCGTAAAACCCATTGCAGGGATCTGCGGTCCGCCTCTTCCGGTTCCGCAAAATACCGCCGATCCGCAGTCTCCATTGTGAGAAATCCGGAATATCCCCGGCGCAGGATCCCTCCGAGCATCTGTCTCAGGGGAATCGTCCCGTCTCCCAGAGCTAAATGGCCGCCCGGAGTTCCGTCGGCGATATGAATATGGCGGAGATTTTCTCCCAAAACATCAAAATATTCCTCAATCTCTTCTCCTGCAACCTGCACCTGCACCGTATCGGCCATCGCCTTTAACGCAGGCGACGAAATTTCCCGGCACATCCGGTTTAAGTCCTCCGCGCAGTTAATCAGGTTGGAACTGGCCGGGGTCAGATGCTCCAGCAGGACGGTAACCCCTTCGCGTTCCGCCTGCTCCGCAATCTCTCCGATTGTCTCGGCAGACCGCTTCCACGCCTCGGCCGCCGGCTCGTCCAGATATCCCCATCCGGGTGTCAGAAGCATTTGCTCTGTCCCCAGTTCCCCGCACAACCTGACGGCTTTTAAGTAGTAATCTGTGCTCCTTCTTCTGAGTGTGCCCTCCTTCGCAGCTATATTGACCGGATATGTAACCTGCTCAGGGGTAAAACAAATTAAATTCAACTCCCTCTCCTTTATCTTCCTTCTGACCCGGACCGCATCCCCCGCGCCGCAGTCCGGCACGTAGAAGTGGGGAGATGCTCCCCAAAGCTCAATATTGCGGATACCCAGCCCGGACATCTTATCCAGAAAATAATCGAAGCTGTGACGGATATAATGACAGTTCATCCCCGCTAACCTATTCATCACTTCCAGCACGCCGCGCCTCCTCTCTTCTTATAAAAGGTGCATTAATTCTTTCGTATTCTGGTACAGGGCATCATATATCCTGCAGTACGGCTTATAAATCTCATGTCTTACGCCGTCCGGAACCAGCACTCTGCCAATCCGAATCACCTCACCCAGCTCATTAAAGTCCCGAAACCGCCCGGCTCCCAGCGCCGCCATCAGCGCATCGCCATAGGCCGCGCCGGTGGTCACCTCCGCAATGTGGACCGTCACTCCGCAGATATCGGAAATCATCTGCATCCAGGGGATATTCTTCGAGCCGCCGCCCACGGCCATCGCCTTTTTAATCGGCAGCCCGTTCTCCTTCAGTGCATCCAGATGCTGCCCCACCGAATAGCCGATGCCCTCCAGCGCAGAGCGGTACATGTGCCGCCGGTCATGGGTGAGCTTAAGTCCAAAAAGAACGCCCCTGGCATTCGGGTCGTTGATCGGGGTCCTCTCCCCGGCAAAGTACGGAAGCGTGATCAGTCCGTCCGATCCGGGTGGAATCTCCTCAATTCCATCCAGCATAGTTTCATACGCGTTCCGCCCTGTCCGTCTCTCCTCGGTAACCGCATCCTGAAACAGAACATCGCGGTACCATCCGGTCAGAGTCCCCGCCGTATTGGTTCCACCCGCCACGCTGAACGTGCCCGGGATCAGATAATTATTTCCCCGCATCCGGTCATCCGTGATCAGGTGATCCGAACAATAGTACAGAAACAATGTGGAACCGAACTGCAGCATCATATCACCCGGGTTCAGGACTCCTGTGCTGACCGCCTCCGCCGCCGAATCGCCCGTCCCCGTGATAACAGGTGTTCCTTTCTTAAGTCCCGTCTCCTCTGCCGCCCGGGCCGTCACCGTCCCGGCCGCCGCATGGACCGGCTGCGCTCGTGCAATCTGATCCGGCCTGCAGAACATCCTGCATTCTTCTTCATTGACACGTCCATCCATGTGGTATAGCGGACGGAATGAGGCCTGGGCCAAAAACTGATCTACTACATAGTTTCCCGTCAGCCTGGCCGTGATAAAGGAAGAACCGGTCAGAAACTTATACGTCTTTTTATATATCTCCGGCTCATTATGTTTGAGCCATAAAATCTTTGCCGCCACGTCACCGGAACAGATGGGCCGCCCAAACAGCTCCTTTACACGCTTCTCTCCATAGTATCCGGTCAGGTCCTCTATCTCCTGCTGGGAGCGGGAATCAATCCCGTATAAAATTGCTTTCCGCAGGGGTCTGCAGGATTCATCTACGGGAAGACAGTCGGCCCCCAGTGTACTGGCTCCAACACAGGCAATCGCCCCGCTGTCAATTCCGGCCATTCGGATCAGCCCTCTTGATACCTCACAGAATTCCTTCCACCAGACATTCTCCGCGTCATGCTCATAGTAGTTGGGTTTTGGATTTTCTATCTCATGGGCGACGTGGTATTCCGCAATAATCCGGCAGTCCGGCCCAATGATAACGCCCTTTGTGCCCGATGTGCCGATGTCAATCCCCATATAGCAGGAAGCCGGGTGCTCCATACAGCTCCTCCTCTCCTCTTTGCATCGCACGTAATGCCCTACAGCGTCTTCCTGTATTCAATCACAGACTCCATAAACGCTTTTACCCTTCCCGCATCCACATAGTTTTCAAATCGCCCCTCCGCCTTAAATGCGGTTCCCACACAGGCGCCGTCCGCCGTCCTCAGCTTGTCCGTGATGTTTTCACGGTTGCATCCCGTGTTACAGAATACGGGAATATCTCCGGCCGCCTT
Organism: uncultured Clostridium sp.; assembly: GCA_958349075.1. GTDB lineage: Bacteria > Bacillota > Clostridia > Lachnospirales > Lachnospiraceae > Otoolea. The sequence continues at coordinate 705 of CATWBR010000113.1, read as the reverse complement.
CTTCACATCCTGCAGGATCTCCCCGTCGGTCTCCGAACCTGCGCTGCTTCCCGAAACGCAGAGCCCGTCCGGGAAACAATGGAAGATCATGGACTTTGTAATCTGGGAAATATCACGCTGTGCAATATAGACATCCGATTCCGGATTCACCTTGAACAGCATTTTCAAATGCTCCAGTCCCAGTTGGCTCTTTCTTCTCATTACATTTGCGATATCGGTATCGGTAATCCCGCTCTCCCCAATGTATGCTCCGGTAAAGGTATTTCTCACAAACCGGGCATCCACCGCAGCGGCCAGCTCAATGGTCGCCATCGGATTGAGCACCACGTTCACTCCATAAGGAACATGTATCTCGTCCCGCAATTCCCCGATAATTCTTCCCATCGCCGCAACGGTCACATAATCCGCCTTATGCTGGTAAGGCAGGCTGAATTCATTGGCGAATAAAATCCCGTCCACTCCCCCCTCCTGCAGCGCGCGCAGCTCCTCCTTTGCGATTTTGATTACTCTTCCCATACTGTCATTTTGTCCGTACTTTGGGTCGCCCGGCAGTGCCCTCAAATGCAGTAATGCTATAATCGGCTTTTGCACGCCAAACATCTGTTCCAACCACATCACCATGCCTCCTTCGTTGTTTTTGTTCTTTTTCCAATTATGTAAAATCCTCTTATTTGTTATGTATTGTATTATAACTTTGTATACTAT
>CATWBR010000112.1 GCA_958349075.1 uncultured Clostridium sp. | reverse complement strand
TTTGCATCGTACTCTGCGGTTCCCAGCATATAGAGCCTGAATATCTCGTTGTTTATAATTTTTCTATTTCCATTTTCATAAATTAAAGAAAAGGGTTCATTTCCCTTAGAATTTGTCTTTCCCTCCCAATATACGAAATTAACGGCCCACCAGGGAATCTCACCGCCCTGAGTTTTGGCATCTGCTCCTCCAGTTTTTTCATTGAGATGGTTTTTTCTTCCTCACCCTCAATAAACAAATTCAGAACAGCCAGGCTTTTTACAGGGACTACTTCTATCACAGTAAATATTGGCTTCTTAGTAACCGGATCGATTTCCATATTGTAAGAGCCTGCCAGCGCCGGTTCCTGCCTGCCCCACAGCGCAATCCCTCCGGCCAGCACGCAAATTGACAGAATTACAGCCAGAATCTTCCATACCGTATGCAGTTTTTTCCCGTCTGCCGGAAATTTGTTTTTCTTTTTCTGTACACGTACTTCCATTTCCGCCTCCCGTTTGCCTGCTTTTATGAAATAAGGTTTCCCAAAGACTATAAAGGACTGATTGCCGTTTGTTTATTCTCCATCATCTTCGCTTTCATTTTCATTGCCATGACCGCTGTCGCTGCCGTTCCACCACAGCACGGCCAGCCTGTTTCTCGGTGTCGCACTGGTATCTACAGAATAACTCTTACTGTCCAGATATTGAAATGTGATTGCAAAGTCCACAGTAACTTTTCCTTCTGTCTTATAAAAATAACCAACGTCTCCGATTCGCTCCTTCTGTGTCAGCGCAGGATAAATTGTAAATTTCAGTTCCTTAACTTTATCACTGATCAGGTATTCCCGTCCGCCGCTCGCATTTTCTTCAAATGCTTTCCTAACCGTTTCAAGTGAAAGCGCTTCCAGGGACTGGAGATTCTCTTCCTCCTTGTCCTCTCCGGTTGGATTTGGCTCTTCCATGTCTTTTGAATCCTCATCCGCAAGAAAGCTGCTGCTTTGGTACAGACAGTTCGTCTCCTTGTTAAACCATAACATTTCACCGCTGAATTTGGCCTTTCCGGCCTCTTCTTTCACTTCACCGGTAAACAGGTAGGTTCCTTTCTCCCCTTCATTCAGGTACAAAGACCTGGCTCCCATCACGGTGTTGCTGATTCTGCGGCTGACGGTCTGGCTTTCCGTCTGGATATTGGAGTAGGAAATCGTAGAGCGGTAAAGACGGGTGGAGCTTCCAAACAGGGAAGTCATCATTAGTCCAACGACTGCCATGACTGAGATGCCTACCAAAAGCTCTATCAGCGTAAACCCTTTATCTGCATTCTTCCGGCTCTCTTTACCGGCCGTTAATACGGTTATTGAGGCAGCGCCTTTTCCCGTTCGGAAAATTTTCTCTTTAATCTCTGCTCCGTTCATGCCTTCCCCCTCCTTTCCCTCTCACCGTTCTATTTCACATGACAAAACTACTGCACCACTCCGGCATCTCCCGTCTCACACCGCCCATTTTCCCGGTAAACCGTAAGATACCGGGTTTTTCCGGCGCCCGATACTGCAAGGGTACCTGCTCCCTCTATACAGGAACCGGTATCCCGGTCAAAGCGCCAAACATGGAGCAAAGTTCCCTTAGCTGCATCTTCGGTGCCGCTTCCTTCCCCGCTCTCCCCGGACAGCAGTTCATATTTCATCACACCCGAGCGTCCCAGCATGACCTTCTCCGACTGGATCTCCCAGTAAGTGTCTTCCTCATCGTCTGCTTTTCGTTTCTCTATCTCATGCACGCAGTAATAGTCTTTATCTTTCAGGTAAAGGCTCAGGCGCCATTTCCCGGATTTCGACATGGCGCTTGTCTTTGAGAGATTGATCTGATTGCTGAGGGAATTTACATGCTTTTCAGTTTCCTTCCTCTTTGCCGAGTTAGTTCCCAGGAAAAGCATTCCGCTGAGTACGAGAAGAATGGTCATTGCAATAATGAGCTCTATCAGGGAAAAACCTCCGTTTGCCTTATCCTCTTTTCCTGCCCTCATCATTTTCCGCCTCCCTGCTCACGGCCGGATCGGCTCCAGTTTTCTCTGGTTACAAAATCTTCGTAGTCGTTCAGCACAGTAGATGCCACGTCACTATAATCATAAAAATATTCTGCTGCCTCGTCTCTGTCAAGAATTGGTTCGAAGGTCTGTCCGTCCGCCGTCAGTTCAGCGCTTCCGGTGATCGATATTTTCCCTGCAGCCATTAATAGCCCGCTAAATGACCCACTTCCGGATACTTCTATATTTTTCGCCGAAACTACAAGACCGCCTTTCATGGAATAACTTCTTCCCAGTGTACTGACCGTGGCCTCGCCGTCGTCGGCCAGTTGGACCGTTACCGCATCGCCGCTCAAAAGCACATAGCAGCCGTCCACATCGAGAAATACAGGCTCTCCGTTCAGTTTTGCCACTTCCTCCACCTTTACATAATTTCCGATTGGAAGGATTGCGGAAAGACCTGTAGCTGCCTCCGCAGCACGGCCGCCCACGCGGTCCGTCTCCGCCAGGTTCGTTTTCAGGTTATTAAATGAAACGTCGAGGTTGCCTATCAGGTTCGCCCACTCGATACTGCTGCTTACTCCGTTTTGGCCTTTCTCCAGGAGCTGGAACAGATGGCCGTCTTCCCCTTCATCCTCTCCCGCCACCTGATACAATGAACCGGACGTATTGATTTGAGTAGAACTTCCGCCGTCCTCCTCGATAAATATGCCTCCATTAAATGAACCTTCCGGGTTTTTGCCTCCCGTCATACCACTCTTTTGAAGCAGTTTGTCAAAGGATCCGGCATCATTTTTCAGGTAATCATTAAAATAGTCCCTTCTGTCATTTTCCGAGTTGAAATTATAATAAACATAGATTTTTCCGTTGAGGATTACGGGAACGGCGGGTGAATTTTCCCTGTCATATTCAGAGACCGAGATTCCTTTCCCATTGTCATCCGGCGCTTTCGGATTATCTACCTGAATCAGGTAATCGGCCTCCTTTCCGCCCATATTATCGGGAAGCTTTACATGGAGCACCAAGGTATAAGCATCCTCTTCCTCCGGCAGCAATACTGGATTAGATCCTGCCTTTTCCTCCTTCCCGCCCCATTCCAGGGCAATGGATGACTCCGGTACCAGGTAAATGGTCTGTGTCGCTTTCACTGCCAGGGACTCTCCCATCGGATACACATCCTGGCCTGTGATTGTGTCGTCGAATCTCATATAGGCGCGGCCGGCTAAAATCAGAGTATCCAGTCCGGTCATGTCGAGTCTGCTTCCTCTGTCATTAATAATAATCGCACTGCTCTTATTCGGCGTTTCTTTTGTCAGCTTCCTGTCGTCTCCCTCGTTGCCATATCCATAATAGCTGCCATTTAAAGTCACTGTATTCTTGTCTCCCGACAGGGTCATATCATCCTTAATAAAAAAACTTGCATTTTCAGCCGTCAGTTCAGAAGACACATCCAGCCGGATTCCGTCTGCCCATATCCGGCTCTGTGCACCCGTATTCCTATCCGGGGAGATTTTTAAATCCGCGCCCTTGCCGACCGTCAGGGTTCCCGCCGACGTAAGCAGACTGCTTGCCACCTCAGTTTTACTGTGTTCAACCGTAAATGATTTACCGTAGATTTTCCCTGCAAAGTAATTTTCCGGGCTGCCGGTTCCGTTCACATTGACTTCGATTCCGCCATTGGCCGCCAGAACATAATCTAACAACGCCTCCCCTTCATTCATAAATCTTACATAGGGCGCTGTTATTTTTAAGTCTGCCGTGATGGCCGACTCGATCCCGGTTTCGGGGTTTGTATACATAATGCAAAAATCCTTAAACAGGATCCCACTGTAAACCTCTTTGCTGCCGGCAGCAGACATGCCGCCTGCCCTTCCGCTTTTCAGGGCATTTCCGGACAGTTCACCGTCCTGTCCCGTATACTTTTCGAGGACAATTGAACCGATTGTTACATCCAGATTCTTTTCCTGTATTGTATCAGAAAAAGACGCCAGTTTTTCTGCCGCATTTTTCCTGTTATTCCCGCTGTTATCATCCGATAACGGCGTTTCGATTCCCAACGCCTCTTCTCCCAGCAGAGCGCTAATGAACTTGGACTTTAACTGCAGATTGGCCTCGTCATTCGTCCGGCAGCCATCCTTGTAGAGCAGTCCCATGACCTCGACATAATTTTCCTTCAGGATATTACTGGCCATTCTCCCGGTCTGTGCATAGATCTCATCCATAGCCGTTTCCAGATAGTAGAAATTCTTGTCGGACCTCCGGTTCAGATTCCTCATTTTCACATTCAGAAGAGCCGTGCTCAGAGCCATCACCCCTAAAATAGCAATCAGTGAAACGATAGTAAGCGCCATAATCATCGTAGAACCTGCGTTATTCAGTTTTTTTCTTTCCGGCAAATGTTTTAACAGCTTTCCCATTCCGGATCCTCCTGTCTCTTTCTGCTCTGATTCTGACGTATGATGCTCTCAATCCGGCCGGGTTCCATTCCTTCTGACTTCTCTTTCTGCCCGGCTTTTTCATCTTATCCATGTACTTATTCCGATTTTGTAGAATCCAGCTTCAGTACTTCTCTGCCTCTCTCCGGCTCCCCATTCTCTGCTCCGGTCCCGCCGTAATCAGCCTCATAGACGGTTACGGTCAGATGATAAAGCCGTTTTTCCGCGTCCTTCCAGGATACAGGTTCTTTTCCATCAAGATTGGAATAGATTAAAAGTTCCGTGCCCTCCGCCGGTTCTACCGTAACTTTGTTGTTGATCCCGCTCTCTTTGTAGAGATCCGGGTTGGCCGCCACCATAAAAAATTCCACTTTTTCATCCAGAGAGTAACCGATGTAGATCTTTTCAAAACCGGGGAATCCCGACTCCACCGTCCCGTTCCCGTCTTTTGCCGCCTCCGAAGTCCAGGTATATTTCGTCTCATCATCCGGGAGGAAGAGATAAATGCGGTTAGCGGGCAGACCGGTTTTCTCATCTTTGACCACCGTTTTCTTTACCGATTCCAGATTAACCTCAATGGTATGTTCTTCGTTATAGTGGTTCCCTTCTGTTTCATCTACCGTGTACACCGCCTGGGCCTGGACAGTCAGCGTCCCGCCTTCGTTTTCTTCATCCTCCGTGGCGGCTGTTTCTTTAACAGTCAGCCACAGATATCTTTTGACATCGTCCTCCGTATATTCCGTTTCCTCCTCAGAACCGGAGCCGCCGGAGCTGTCTATACCTTCTGCCTCTCCTTCTTTGATGTCCTCTCCGTCTCCCTCTTCATCCGGATTTACCTTCAAGAGCAACTGGGAAGTCAGGCTTTTATCATCCTTCATCAGGGCCTGGGGTTCAATCACTACATTCTGGAAACTGCTCACGTCGGCAATATTCGGCATCTGATATTGATTGATGGAATATGATTTCTCCCTGTCTTCGTCCTCCGTTGAATTATACTTCTCATAATCGGCTTCCGCACAAATTAGATAGGCAGCCTTTCCTGATCCCGCCGGGCTTCTTCCGTATTCCGCAGTAAGCCGGTAACCCTGCCGTGTTCCGGAGTCAGTCTGTTCTCCATCTTCCCCGTCCGTCCCGACTGATTTCGCGCCGCCATCCGGATCCGGGCCATCCTCCAGCCGTTCGACGCGGTAAATCGTATTCCCAATCATGACAGTTCCGCCCTCATCACCTTCACTGTCACCGTCTCCGCCGGTCCCCGGGGTTTTGCCTCCTGCTGCCAGAAATGTTTCCAATTTTTCAAACGGATATCCCTTCAGCTCTTCCATTGTCCGTTTTGCCGCATCCAGCACAAGCTCGTCTTTTCTCGCTTTTGTATTCATCCTTCTGCTGATCACGAAAGACTGAAGAAGCACGCCTGCCATGATGGAAAGAACAGCAAGCGCGATCAACAGTTCAATCAGCGTAAATCCCCCGTCCTTTTTCTTCATGGCAGCCGTGCTCCTTTCTGTAACCGGCCTGACTTTAGACCGGCTTTTTATAACACCTCTTTATTGATGGCCGTAACCTGTGTATAAAACAGGCAGGCCGTTACTTCAGAATCTCCACATTGCCGGTCCGGCTCTCAACCGCAAACCTCGGTCTTGAATCATCCTCACCGGCCACCGCAATCCGCATCTTTTTATCCGTGCGGTTCTCAATCTGGACTTTTACCTGGCTCAGATCGGTACCGCCCATTCTTGGGGAACTGAGAACATAAATGTCCAGCGTGTCCCCCTCCGGATACAGAACGTGAGGACGGCCGTTCTCTCCCAGCGTATAGGTAATACTGTACGTTCCGCCGTTCTCCTCTGCACGGATTACTAAAGTTTCCTCCTCATTTTTGTCTGAAACCACCTTTTCCCTGTCGTCCGGACCGGCAATCACTTTTGCATTCATGTCGGATGCGGACGGATAGAGCATGATATAACAGTCATAATCTTTTTTAATCGCCTCAATCTGTTCGACTGTGCCTCCGTCATAGGAAAGGGCTGTTCCGGATCGGAAGATATTGTCCGTTCCAATGGGAACCGTTATCTTCGGTTCCTCAAGTACCCTGCCTTCCCCGCGGACTGCATACTGGTACATTGTAACAGTTGCGTCCACCACGTTGGCTTCGGTATTATATGACGCTGAAATATCGGAGATTGTATTCTTGTCCTGATAGGAAAATACATAGTCCAGAAACTCTTTCCACTGTTTGTAATTCAGTTGAACCGGTATCTGCAGCGTGCTCACGGCCAGATAATAGGGCGCCATGTTTCCCGGGTCCGTGGTCTGGAATTGATAAATGTCTGCGGGATCCGTATAAGAAACGGAAACCACCTGTGTGTCAAACCTCTCTTCCAGGCCGGTTACAAACATAATCTGCTGCACCTGTGAAATATCCGCCGGATATCCAGTCAGCATAAGCTGATATGCTTCATTATAATCTTTTGTGTTCTGGATGTATTCGTCTTTCTTAGCAAGAATCCTCATCCTCTCGTCATATTCCTGCTGAAGCTCCTCTTTCCTGGCCACCACTTCGGCAGTCTTCTTCTCAATATTCTTAGCCCCGAAAAACCAGGACGCGGCAACTATGCCGAGTGACAGGGCAAGGATAATCAGTTCTTTATCTCGTGATGTAATTTTCATGATACCGTCACCCCGCTTTCATTTCCCTCCACGGCGGCTGCACCTTCCGGGACAGCAGCGGGAGCTGCCGGTGGAACGGCTGCTTCCGAAACCATGTCGGGTACCGTCGTCTCCGGAGTATTAACCTCGGCATCGGGTACCGGCTGGGCTGCGGCTTCCGCCGCAGGCATAATTCCCGCATTTGCCGTCATCGCGGCCGCCTCTGCCTCTGCCGGAGGCATCTGAGGCTGTACCGGCGGCGTCTGAGGCTGTACCGGAACTTCTGCCGGCGGCACAGCCGCCTCCTGCTCCCGGACTGATGCCGTATTTATCTGCTCCGCCGCTGAAGCGGCGGTATTTTCCTGTCTCAAAGCGGGCGCATTCGCCGTTACGGCTGCTTCCCCGGCAATGGCTCCGTTTTCACGGGCTAAACGTTCCTGGCCGTCAGGCTGTGCGTCGGCGCTTCTAGTATTCTTCTCTTCCGCACCGAGAGTTTCGCCGCCGTCCTCTTCCGGTTCCCCATCCTCCGTCTGATCGCTGTCCATGACACCTTCGGGATCCCATATATCACTGTATTCCTCCGGCATCAGGTTGCCCAGAGCCTCCGCCCTGGTTCCCGGATTTAACAGGGCATCCTCGTTGACCAGAATACAGGTCAGGGAAAATGCAACTGTCTCCTTGTCTCCCTCAAATACGCTTGAAAGTGCGCTGACCTTTACTTCCGATACGTTGGCAATCATATTAAGCTGCTGGATCAGCCTGGCTACGGTCTTCTTCCCCTCCGCCAGCGCGGAAAAGCTCACCTGACCCTCACTGCAGCTAAAACTCTGAATGGAAATATTGCTTGGCCGGAGCTGTTCAAATATGGTAATAAAATTAGAAAGACTCTCATTATCCGTTCTTACCAGAGCCTGAACCTGACCGACATCGCTGTAGCGCGACTGAGCCTGCTTGTAATTTTCCAGGATCGGCTTTACATCCTCCACGGTCAGCAGTTTATTTTGCAGATCAATGGTTTCCATCGCCTCATTAAAGAAATTGACGGCAGGTATTGTAACAATCACCACAGATAAGAACAGCGCCAGAAGAATCATAATGCGGTAAGCCTTCGCTTCCACCTTTCTCCTGATATCCTGTTCAAGCTGTTTTGGGATCATATCCACCGGATCAATCACTGCTCCAATGTTATCCATATATCTCAGGACTTCTTTCATGGAAATCCCGGAACTCTCCCTCACCGTCACCTGTTTTAATGCCGTAATCATTTCCACGGGCAGATGGAGCTGGTTCTCAAACAGGCTGTCCAGTCCTCCAATATGGGAGCCGTCGCCGATAATGTAGATAAGCTCCAGCGGATGATCCACGTTGCGCCCCGTATAGTATTCAATTACTCTTTTTATATTGCTGACCAGATAGTAAAGATTATCGGTCAGTTCATCGCCGTCATCAAAATTGTTATGGATAAGCTGTCTGCGCTCCAAAATCTCCTGCGCGTCTTCCTCACTGCAGTTTTTCTTTTCCATCACCGACTGGATCAGAGTAATACTTCCGAAATCCACATGGCGCTGAAGCACCATAACCGTATCATTATAGATAGTAAGAACCGTGTGCTCTTCATCGAGCTGAATGACAAGACACGGCTCATCGCCAATCTGGTTGGAGGTAAGCTGGAATACACTGTTGCCGATATAATCAAGGGATACCAGTTTCAGATGTGCCAGTTTAGCCGTATCATAATAGGACTGCACCATATCGTTCGGCGCTGCCACAACCATCAGACGGAGCTTGGACTTCTTCTTTCTGCCGGCCTGCTTTTTATTCTTTTTCGGTTTCTTTTTCTTAAGTTCTTCCCCTTCCTCCTCCTCGGAATCCGGGTCATCTTCCACTACTCTGGATATTGTAAAATAAGACAGGACATAATCCGTCAGTTCCACCGGAAAATACTCCGGTGCATTGACTCTGAGGGCCGTCTTCAGTTTCTCTTCCTTCATCTCAGGCAGGATTACTTCCCTGCTCATGATCCGATCGGAAGGAAGCGAAAACACTGCCTTCTTTGTCTTAATATTGGCATATTTCAGTATACTGTTCAGGTACTCTGCAAAGCCCCGGACATCCACTATGATCCCGCCTGACACCAGACTTTCCGGCACTTCCTTTGTCAGAAGCCTGTAAACCGTTACACCGCGCCTGCCTTCGGACAATTCCGCAATTCTTATATGGTTGTCATTCAATACAATTGATAACAGCTTACCCATAAATGACCCTTTCCACTTGTTTTGCTGTCCCTGCGCGTTGAAAAATACAGGTTATACGGCGAAAATTATGCCCCGCTGCTATTTCACCGTCTGCAACGAAACGCACGCTGCGCGGACTCTCCGTCGCCAATCAATAAACGAACTGTCCGATATACCACCGGATCAGTTCCTGCCCCCACATCATGGAAAACCAGATTCCCATGGACAAATAGGGACCAAATGCCAGCATACGTTCTCTTCCCTGTATCTTCATCAAAATCAGATGAATCACGGAGCCGAGGATACAACCGCATGCAAAAGCCAGGATGACATTCTGCCACCCCAGCAGAAGACCGGCCGACGCCATCAGCTTCACATCGCCGCCTCCCATGGCCCTGCCCCTGCTCAGGAGCAGAATCAGAAGGAGCAGTCCGCTGACGCAGACAAACCCAATCCCATATGTAAGCCAGTCCTGTCGGTTAAACCAAAGATTCACCAGACCGGCCATTCCAATCACAATATTGCATCCCATCGGTATTTCAAACGTGCGCCAGTCTATAACGCTCAATACCAGCAGGGATGAGGCGGCGATACAGTAGCAAAACCCCGTTACCGTAAAACCGTTTTTATAAATCAATCCAACCCATAACAGACCGTTGGCCAGTTCTATGAGGGGATATTGAACCGATATTTTCTCTCCGCACTTTCTGCACCGTCCCCGCAGAAACAGCCAACTGAGTATGGGGATTAGATCGTACCATGCCAGTTTATAGCCGCAGTTCATGCAGTGGGAATTGGTGTGGACGACGTCCTCACCTTTGGGGATGCGGTAGATGCAGACGTTGAGGAAACTGCCGATGGTGATGGCGAAGAGTCCCACAAGGATTAATGTCAGTGATTGATTTATCATTATTAACTCGTGTATTTGCTTCATCTCTTAATATCAGGTTCCTTTGCTATTGTTCATTTCAATACGCACGAATAAAACAATGATATGTTCTGTTTGTTGCATTCGTGTATATTGAAAAGCAAACTGTAGCATGCACGAAGGAGTGCATGCTACATGCCACTTTATTTAAGAATTGTCCCGAATCATTATTACTTAATCTGCTGAATCTGGGGTTGGAGTTGTCGGGGGTATGTTCCCATTTGAGCCAACGCTTAAGCTATCGCTACCGTCAGTGGCTGGAGCCTTTGCTGTAGCACCAAATGCAACTACAATTTGCATATTATCATCAATTGAAACATAGACCTTGCCTTTTGTCGTGGTGCTATTTTCAGTTTTAGTTGCTTTTGCCGCAAGTTTTGACTGGAAGGACTCATTAATGACTGTTGCATCTTTTCCTAAAAGAGTGGTCAATTCTTTTGCAAATTTCTCATATTTCGCTTCTGTCATTAAATTTTCTAATGAATCACCTTCCTCTGTATTGATTGCACTGTTGGTTTTTGCCATTTCCACAACCAAAGCCTGATATGCATCTTCATCAGCAATCGCTCCCTGTACAGCTGTATATACTGTATCCAGCGTCTGCATATCTTTTGCCAACCTCGACTTCTCAATATACTTCATAAACTGTGGGGCAAGTAACCCTGTCAGGATGATCAGAATCGCGATCGCAATGATCAACTCGATCAACGAGAAACCTTTGTTATTCTTTTTCTTGTTCATACCAATTTCTCCTTCTTTCTCTAAGAATTTTTCTTTCATTTTTCATTTATATGTAACTGCGT
>CATWBR010000111.1 GCA_958349075.1 uncultured Clostridium sp. | reverse complement strand
ATTCTGTATCGGGTACGCAGGCAAATTCACAGCTGGTAATATGTGGATTTGGCAGAAAAACCAAATGCAAAAACGGAAAGGTACCTTCTCCCGAATATTTTCCGCCAATCATACAAAAACTATTATGGAAAGGAGGTATCATCATGGCAAAAGCAGGAATGAGAAGACCCAGCCCTTACGACGCTGATAATCACGGAACCGAGAACCACCACAAAATGAACCATCCCAAAAATGAGCAGGCCCAGGTTCCCGAAATCCAGGGGGCTGCCAAAAACGGAAACGCCAAAGCAGGCCCTATCAATGCTCCCAACTGGGCAAGAGACGATTATAAAACAGGAGAGCATTAAAGGCACATTCATCCCATTTAACCTAATGCCCCCAGCTCCGCCGCCCTGTACAGCGCCGCCACATGTACGGCCTGTTCTACCCCGCCTTCCCTCAGCAAACGCTTCACTTCCTCCCCCTCCATCTCCACTACCTCCAGGGCCTCTGTCTCGTCCAGGTTCTGGGCTGCGGCCGGGAATACATTCCTGGCCAGGTAGCACTGGGCATAGCTGGTGCAGTTGCTGGCATTCGGGGCGATTTTGAAGAGGAATTCCAGACTCCCTGCCTTGTATCCGGTTTCCTCCAGCAGTTCTCTGGCAGCCCCGTCCTTTGGATCCTCTCCTGCCTCGATGCATCCCGCCGGAAGCTCCAAAAGCACCTTCTCCACGCCGTGGCGGTACTGGCGCACCATTATCACCCTGTGCTCCGGCGTTACCGCCACCACCACCGCAAAATCCGGCAGATGATTGACGTAAAAGGGGGCAATGACCATGCCGCCCGGCAGCTGGCAGGTGCTGGCGCGCATATCAATCCATGAATCCTTGATTACAGTTGTCTCATCCAGTATTTTCCATGAAAGATTCATATTCAGTTTTTCATCTTTATTATCCGCCTTCTTCATTGTCCCTCTTTTTCTCCCTTACTTTCCTGCGGTCTGCACAGCGGGCCTTTTCGTGAACAGCCTCACTGCCATAACCCGTCCTCCAGGGCCGCCATCATCAGGACCAGATGCAGGTTCATGGCTGCTGTCTTGTCGTCAATATAGTGGACATCCCGCTCCATCTTCACCCGCCCCGGCAGCAGTTCCATTGCATCAAACAGGTCCTTTGCCGCTTTCCGCGACTGGTATTGTACATATGCATCCTTAATCATTGCCCACAACCTCCTTTGGTTATTATAACGCTTGGAGGCTGCTTTTTCCCTTATTTTCTGCCGCGAAACCGCCGGGTATACCCGGCTTTCACCGCATTATTCTCCTGCTGACAGGCTGTTTCCCACCATACCGGCCACAATCACTGCGATTCCGGCCAGTCCCGCCGGCTCCGGAACCCTGTCCTTTAGCAGCAGGATTCCTCCCAACAGGGTAAATACCACCTCACCGCACTGGGTAGCCTCTATCACTGCCAGATGGCGCGGATTTTCCTTAACCAGATCCGTAGCCTTAAAGAACAGGACCGTGGCAATAACACCTGAAAACAGAGCCACACACAGGGACTGGAATACCTGTCCGCGGTCTGCCGGTCCTTCTTTTACCCAGGCCCAGCCAGACATAAAAATCCAAAAAGGCATGCTGCACAGTGTCATGCCGTAAACCCGTTCCAGAGTCGTCATGCCTGCCGGGCAAAGCGCCATCATTTTACGGTTCCCCAGGGGATAGGAAAATGCCGCCACCAGTATTGGCACCAGCGTAAAGAGCACAGTCCTCACCTCCATCCGCTTCAGATGAGGCACCTGCATCATAAATACGCCTGCCAGAACGAGAACAGACCATCCCAGATTCCGTATTGGTATTCTTTTTCCAAATAGCGGCGTTAAAAGCACGCCTGCCACTATGGTCAGCTGCCAGGTCGCTGCGGCCAGCCAGGATTCCCCCAACACGGATCCAAAGGTAAGAGGCGCGTAAAACAGCCCGAATCCCACCGTACTCCATACCAGCCATGAGACAGGCGCCTCCTTTACAGCGCTCCACACCCTGGCCGGCGAGGGGCTCCCAGCCAGCATGATACGCAATATGGGAAATGTAAACAGATACCTGAGGCTGGCCGCCCACATCCAGTATCCTCCGGCCAGATTCATGCTTCTGTTCAGGATAAAGGTAAACGCAAAGAAAAAGGATGCCAGAATCCCGTATATCAGCGCTTTCTTCAACTCATTCTCCTCCCTTTTTTGAAACAGCCGCGAAAAGTCCGTTTCAAAAAAGAGGGCACTGCAGCTTGTCCTGCAATACCCTCTTGTAATCCTATATCAATTCTAAGTTAAGCAATTTTGGACTTAGCCAGTTCAGCTAACTTTGCAAATCCCTCTGCGTCATTGATAGCCATTTCAGACAGAACCTTACGGTTTAAGTCAACCTCAGCTAACTTTAAGCCGTACATGAACTTGCTGTAGGACAGGCCGTTGATACGTGCTGCAGCATTGATACGTGCAATCCACAGCTGTCTGAACTGTCTCTTTCTCTCTTTTCTGCCTGCATAGGAGCTGGTCAGGGCACGCATTACAGACTGCTTTGCAATCCTGTACTGCTTGGAACGGGCGCCTCTGTAGCCCTTAGCCATCTTTAAGACTCTATTGTGTTTCTTCTTTGCATTTAAACCGCCTTTTATTCTTGCCATCGGTAATTCCTCCTTCTACAATTCAAACTTACAGATATGGTAAAATCTTCTTCATTACCTTTGAGTTAGTAGCATCGGTAACGATATCTTTTCTAAGATTTCTCTTCCTCTTAGTGGATTTCTTAGTTAAGATGTGAGACTTGTAAGCTTTATTGCGGACTAACTTACCGGTTCCTGTCTTTTTAAAGCGCTTTGCTGCAGCTCTGCTGGTTTTTAACTTTGGCATTGTAAATTTCCTCCTTAAAACTTTCTATTTTAACGTTTTGCAGTTAAAAACATAACCATGCTTCTTCCTTCAACTTTGGAGGGTTTATCTATAACTGCGATATCCTTTAAACTCTCAGCGAAATCATCCAGGATGTATTTGGACTTGAACATATGGGCCATCTCACGACCGCGGAAACGAAGTGTCACCTTCACTTTGTCGCCCTTCTCCAAAAACTTTCTGGCAGCTCCCACCTTGGTGTTCAGGTCGTTGGTGTCAATGTTGGGTGACAAACGAACTTCCTTTATCTCGATTACCTTCTGTTTCTTCTTGGCTTCTTTTTCCTTGCGTGCCAGTTCATAACGGTACTTGCCATAGTCGATAATCTTACATACCGGCGGCTTTGCCGTAGGCGCAATCTTCACCAGGTCAAGCTCTGCTTCCTGAGCCATCCTCAGTGCCTCTTTTCCCGGCACGATGCCTAACTGCTCCCCGTCCTCGCCAATCAGCCGTACTTCCTTGTCTCTGATTTGCTCGTTAATCATTAATTCGCTAATAGTCGTACACCTCCAAATAAGTCATGTTGTTCTGGAATCGGCATGCCCCGTTCTTTCCCTGTAGGGCAAAAAATAAAGCGGACAGCCTGGCTATCCACTCCCTCATATAAAACCATCTGCTGCCCTATCTCACACGGAAACTCCCTGAAATAATACAGCACATCGTTTCATCTATGAACCCGGGTCACTTGTTCGTGCCAGGGTGAGGCGGATACCTGCTTTCCTGTATATGTTGTAAGTATTCTCACAACCTAAGTAACTATACTACAAGAGTTTTAAAATGTCAACAGTTTTTTTAGTTAAAATGCGGGGACTGGGGGCTGAATTATTAAAAGCCGGGAAAACCGGACGTCTAATAGAGACTATTTCCGTTTTCCCCGGCTCCTGTGCAGATGCGGGGTTTCCGTTCTTAATGGAAGGGAACCTGTTATCTTGCCTTGAAGCTGGAACACTCCGTGCCCTGTGCCTCGACTGCATCGCCGCCTGTAATACCAATATGCTCGGCCTCGCAGAAGCGATCTTTGTTGAATACACAGTTTACGGCCTCACACTCTACTTCCAGTCTGTTTTCCGGTGTTTTGAACATGTTGCGGAACATTCCGCCCTTGTTCTCATCATAGCTGCCGCAGCATGTATCGCATTTCTCATGTGCGGACTGGCCTTCCACGACGATTGCGCTCTTACAGCAGCAGTTCTCAGAGTTATGAAGACATCCCGTTACGTTACAATCCAATTTTGTCATGACGCACTCCTCCTGTTTTCGTTGTTCACGGAGAAAAGCGGCAAAATGCGCTTTTCTCCGTCTGTTTAGACAGTAATTCAGATACAGGCTTAGTATGTGCCGTCACAGACAAAATATTCTTTTTTAATTTTGAGCCGCAGTGCTCCTTTTTATTTTGACGGCTCCATTTTCCGGATTTCCTTTGTCTTAATCTCTTTCCTGATACAGGAAATAAATTCGTCAAGGCTCTTGGAACCTTCATCCCCGGCAAAACGGCTTCTCACGGAAACATTGCCCTCTTCCTCTTCTTTCTGGCCCACTACCAGCATATACGGAACCTTCTGTGTCTGGGCTTCGCGGATTTTATAACCAATCTTTTCGGAACGTGTATCCATCTCGGCCCTGATTCCCGCCTCATTTAACTGCTCCGAAATTTTGCCCGCATAATCGGAATATTTGTCGGAGATAGGAAGCACTCTCACCTGTACCGGAGCCAGCCAGGTCGGAAATGCCCCCGCAAAATGCTCAATCAGGATTCCAATAAACCGTTCTATGGAACCAAAAGCTACCCGGTGAATCATGATAGGCCTGTGTTTCTCGCCGTCCGCTCCCGTGTATTCCAGTTCAAACCGCTGTGGAAGCTGGAAGTCGAGCTGAATCGTGCCGCACTGCCATGTTCTTCCGATGGAGTCCTCCAGGTGGAAGTCGATTTTCGGTCCGTAAAACGCTCCGTCTCCCTCATTCACCACATAGTCGAGTCCCAGTTCGTCAAGGGCGGATCGAAGTCCTTCCGTCGCCATCTCCCAGTCTTCGTCACTTCCCATGCTGTCCTCCGGTCTGGTGGAAAGCTCTACATGGTATTTAAAGCCGAACAGGGAATAAACTTCATTAATTAAATGGGCGACACCCTTGATCTCATCCTTAATCTGATCCGGTGTCATGAAAATGTGGGCGTCATCCTGCGTAAAGCAGCGTACGCGCATCAGGCCATGAAGTTGGCCGGATTTCTCATGGCGGTGTACCAGGCCCAGCTCTCCCATGCGCAGAGGGAGATCACGGTAGGAACGCGGCTCAGATGCATAGGCGAGAACTCCGCCCGGGCAGTTCATTGGTTTAATCGCATAATCCTCTTCGTCAATTACCGTTGTGTACATATTGTCTTTATAGTGATCCCAGTGGCCCGATGTCTCCCAGAGTTTTCTGTTTAAGATGACCGGAGTGGAAATCTCCACATAGCCTGCTTTTTTATGAATTTCTCTCCAGTATTCAAGCAGGGTATTCTTAAGCTCCATGCCCTTCGGAAGGAAGAACGGGAAGCCGGGGCTGGCGTCGTGCATCATGAAAAGGCCGAGTTCTCTGCCAAGTTTTCTGTGATCCCTCTTCTTGGCCTCCTCCATCATTGTGATATAGCCTTCCAGATCTTCCTTGGACGCAAATGCCGTCGCGTAAATCCGTGTCAGCATCTTGTTTTTCTCACTGCCTCTCCAGTAGGCTCCCGCCAGATTCATCAGCTTAAATGCTTTGCCGACTCCCTTTGTATTCATCAGATGAGGGCCTGCACAGAGATCCGTAAATTCTCCCTGACGGTAAAAACTGATTTCAGCCCCTTCCGGCAGCTCCTCGATGAGCTCAACCTTGTACGGCTCCTCTTTTTCCTTCATAAGGGCAATTGCTTCCTCACGCGAAAGTGTGAACCGCTCAAGCTCCAGGCCTTCTTTCACAATTTTTTTCATTTCCGCCTCGATCTTAGGCAGATCCTCCGCCGTCAAAGGTACAGCCGGATCCACATCGTAGTAGAAACCGTCGGCAATAGACGGTCCGATTGCCAGTTTTGTATCGGGATACAGCCTTTTTACCGCCTGCGCCATCACGTGGCTGGCCGTATGGCGCAGCGCCGCCAGACCATTCTCATCCCTGGCCGTCAGGATGCTCAGGGCACAGTCCCTGTCAACCACCGTACGTAAATCTACAACCTCTCCGTCCACTTCTCCGGCACAGGCCATCCTGGCCAGGCCCTCGCTGATATCCCTTGCGATGTCAATTACCGGCATCGCGTATTCATACTCTTTTAAAGAGCCGTCTTTTAATGTGATTTTCATCTTTATTTCTCCTCTCTTAAATTTACACTATATTACAGTCGGATAAAGAATCCGGCAGCGGAGCGCAGCCGCTTTAGCGGCAACACTGCATTAGCGCAGTGCGATCCTCGCGGTGCTTTTTTATTTCATAGGACGTACTTTCCTATGAAATAAAAAAAGCCCCCTGACACACACTTCTGCGTATCAAGGGACGAATTTATCGCGGTTCCACCCTGATTGACCGGAATACAATGATATCCGGACCTCTCAATTATGATGATAACGGAATCACCGTTCCCGATTAGGGGACACTCGAAGCTGGTTTTGGGACACTCGCTCTGTAAGGCACTTCCACCGTGCATGCCTCTCTCTGGACAGTTCTCCTGTCTTACTGGTCTTCTCAACGTGTTAACAATATGGTTGATTTACGTTTGATTATAGCACCCGCGGACGATTTGTCAAGCCTCTACGTGATCTCTTTCATCATAATATCTCTGATGCAACCACCGTATTTTTCTTTTCTGCAGACCGCCTTGTACCCCTGTCCAAGCATATTGCCGCGGCTGAAACGGTTATCCGGATGGACCGTGCACATCAGATACCTGTATCCCGCCAGGGACAGCTCTTTTTCGGCCGCTTCCATCAGCTTTGCCTGCAGATGCCTCCCGCGGTATTCAGGAAGAATGGCAACGGAATCGACATGGGCCGTTTTCAAAAGCTGTTCTTTCGAAAAACCGGCGTCATAGCCCAGATTCTCTTTTTCAAGCCCTGGTGTCAGAATATCCATAATTCCGGCCGTCCTGCCGCTTTCCGGATCAATTGCCCTGAAAATAAATCCGCGTCCCGACGTCAGAACCTCCCTTATGAACCGTGTGTCATCGGGCACAAACCATTCCCGGTTCTCCATCGCTTCCCAGACGGTACGGATCAGTCCCGCTATTTCCTCCGCATGAGCGGCTTCCGCCTTTTCAATTCTGAATTCCACTGCTGTTTCCCCTTTCTTTTACCCGCTGCATCCTCGTAAGCTCCGGCCAAACGGTCAGAAGCATCGTGCCAAAGCAGGCAACTCCACCGATAAAATTAGAAATCGGCTCCGCCGCAAAAACACCTGCCGTTCCCATATGAAAAATGCCGGGCAGCATTACGGTGAGCGGCACCACAATAATGACTTTCCTGAAAATAGAGAAAAAAATGGCGTTTTTTGATTTTCCAAGCCCCACAAAGACAGACTGCCCCGAAAACTGGAGCGACATCATAAAAAAGCCAAAAAAGTAGAGTCTCAGGGCCGGAATGCCCGCCTCTATCAGTTCCCTGTCCTTGTTAAAAATGCGGATAAAAAGCTCAGGAAATCCATGGATCAGGCTCCAGATTCCGACCGTATAGATGATGGCAGCCACCGAAGTAAAAATGATTGCTTTCTTAACCCTTCCATACTCCCCGGCGCCGTAGTTAAAACCGAGGATCGGCTGTGCGCTCTGGGTGATTCCCGAGACGGGAAGCGATGCCACCTCCCGCACGGAATTGATGACGGTCATAACTCCGACGTAGAGGTCACCGCCGTAGGCCTGCAGTGTCGCATTGCACATAATCTGAACCGTGCAGTTTGTAATAGCCATTGTAAATCCGGACAGGCCAAGCCCCACAATCGACTTAACTCTTCTCAGTTCCAGTTTAAGGCAGGAACGCCTTAGCTTCAGGAGCGTCTTATCTCCCGTCAGGAACCTGACAATCCAGAGCGCAGACAGAAACTGCGAGATAATCGTGGCAAAGGCCGCCCCTCTCACTCCCATGTGAAAGACAAAAATAAAGACAGGATCTAAGATGATATTGGAAACCGCTCCCAGAAGAACCGTCATCATTCCGATTTTTCCAAATCCCTGTGAATTGATGAAACTGTTCATTCCAAGCCCGACCATCACGAAAAGACTGCCAAGCAGATAGATAGTAATGTAGGCATCCGCAAAAGGCCAGGTGGAATCGCTGGCTCCAAACAGATAAAGCATGGGACGCCTGAATATCAGCCCCAGCACGGTCAGCAGAACCCCCGATATCACCATCATGGTAAATGAATTCCCCATGATCTTTTCCGCCTCTGCGAGCCTGCCCCTGCCCCTTTCAATGGAACAGAGCGGCGCTCCGCCCATTCCGAACAGGTTGGCAAAGGCGATTACCATCGTAATGTTCGGCAGGGAAAGGCCGATTCCGGTCAGGGACAGCGTCGAATTCTCCGGTATTCTTCCTATATAAATTCTGTCTACAATGTTGTACAGTACATTGATAAGCTGTGCCAGCGTCATGGGCACGGCCAGGCTCATAATATTCCCTACTACACTTCCCTGTGAAAAGTCGTTCTTATCTGTATTCATCTTTCGCCTCCAGGAAGGCATCCTCTGTCATCGGTACCGTCAGCCTGTTTACCGGAAGAGAGACGTAACATTGGCGACCTCCGCCGCTGCTGCCGCCCGTGTCAGTGAACTGAAATCATAGAAACAGTAGCCGCTCACCTGGCCGGTTCCTCTTCCTTCCAGCACCTGGCGTCTCATAATGTCATTATATCTGAGCCATTCCGGAACTTCATTTCCATCCTTTGCATCGGTTCCCGTCTTATAGAGGGCGAGGCCCGCATAAAGAGTCACGTTGCCTTTCTTCTTAAGTTCAATCCAGTCTTTCAGGCAGTTGGAATATGCATAGGGAGCTGTCTGTCCTCCCGACTTCGCCTCAAATCCCCAGTATATCTGAGGCATAATGTAATCGATGTAGCCCGGCTGTGTCATCCATGTATCAATGTCCGAGAACAGTCTTGTATCAGAACGCAGGTTCTTTAAATATCCCTCAGGGCTGATTCCAAATACCACGCCTGGTTTAATTGATTTTATCGTACTGTAAATGCCTTTTACAAGCTGGTTTACATTGTCGCGCCGCCAGTCTGCGATATTCTTACCGCTGCCGGAGGCCAGGTATTCCGGTTTGTCAAACCACAGTTCTGCATTGCCGTCATTGACACCCGGATAAAAATAATCGTCAAAATGAATTCCATCCACATCGTAACCCTCAACGATTTCTCTCACGCCGTCTATCACCATCTGACGCACCTGCGGCACCGCCGGATTGTAATAATACTCTCCCTGATGCACAAGAACCCATCTGTCATTGGCCGGATCCCCGTCGTTCGCCCAGGCAATTGCCGGGTTGCTGCTGCTGAGATCGCTGTAGCGGTTCAGATATCCCGTTATTCGGTACGGATTGACCCAGGCATGGATTTTCAGGCCTCTCTGATGAGCCGACTGGACCACATAAGCAAGCGGGTCATACCCCGGATCCTTTCCCTGCTGTCCCGAAGCAAACTTAGACCATGGAAAATACTTGGACGGATACATGGCGTCGCCGTCCGGCCTCACCTGGACAAAGACCGCGTTCATTCCATTCTGGACGCTTATATCCATCGTAGAATCCACAGCATTCTTAAATCCGCTGTAATCCTTCGGCCATTTATTCCAGTCCAGATAAGAAATCCAGACGCCCCTCAGCTCGCCCGACTGAACGGCAGTTTTGCTGTCACCAGCCGGCCCGGCAAGGGATGTCATGGCTCCCATCACTGCAAATACCGCTGCAAGCAGCAGAGAAGCCAGCCTCTTTGGGGGCATCAGTCTGCGAATATTCTTTAATTGACTTCGTTTTTCCTTTATTTCCATTGTCTTTCCGCCTTCCTGTCTGTGTTTATCCGCCTGCATCACTTTTCCTTATATTCCAGGCATTGCAGGTTCTTATGATTTCTTCCAGCACAGCTATATTTTACCAGAAAAATCGGCTGAGGATTCTTACTTTTTTCTGTCTGTTTTGTAAAAAGCCACTGTAAAATATTACTGTTCCTGCAGTACGTATTCCGCAGGATGTTTTCATAATTGTAAAATTATATTCCCGGAAATCGGCCACATAACACTTTACATCAAATCCTCTGTATGCTAGACTGAATGACAGGAGATATATGTACATGGAGAGGCTTCACTTCGCAAAGGAGGTCGTCAAATTGAGTTTAACACAAGAAGACATCCTGGCCATTGCCGGATTAATCGTCCCATTGGAAACACGGATGGAAGCTGGTTTTAACAGAATTAACGAGAGGCTCGAAGTTCTTGATACCAGAATGGAAAACCTGGAACACAGGGTGGATAATCTGGATCTCAGGATGGAAAACATTGAACACCGGATGGATGACCTGGATCTCAGGATGGAAAACATTGAACACCGGATGGATGACCTGGATCTCAGAATGGAAAACATTGAACACCGGATGGATGACCTGGATCTCAGAATGGAAAACATTGAACACCGGATGGATGACCTGGATCTCAGGATGGGCAGTGTTGAAACAAGGCTTGACAAGCTGGAAAGCGATACAGCCTCTTTAAAAACCGGTCAGTTATCCCTCAGGAAAGACATCAAAATCCTCGACCAGAAAGTCCAGGATACTTATGAGCTGGCTCTTGATGCCTGGGGAAAAAGCACAGAAAACAGGATGCTGATTCAGGAAATGTAGACAGCCGTTTTCTGCCTGTGAAAAACAAACTCAAACTATCGCACAAAAAAGACGCTTTGGATAAATTACAGCCGAAGCGTCTTTTTTGTGTAAATTTATACAATTTCTGCTCAACCCTCTAAAGGCACCCTCGTATATTGGTGCAAATTATATGGCCAAACTAACGGTCACCACTAATATTGCTAAATAGAATATTACCCGTGAACCTTTTGGTAATTGATTACGAAGTTCCTTCCAACCCGTTCTTGTCGAGAAACGTTTATCCGAAAGGCATAGCAGTATACACAATATTGCAATAGCCCCTATGAGAATTACCCCGGTGA
>CATWBR010000110.1 GCA_958349075.1 uncultured Clostridium sp. | reverse complement strand
GTGCTATACTAATTTTAAAGCATATTATTTCTTAGCATTTCAAGCGGAAAGCCGCGTCTTAAGTCATTTCTTAAACTTCGATTTTCAGGAAATCTTGATGCTTTGCAGAACCCTATTTTATCATGCAGAGAGGTTTCAGGGATATTGTTGAGCGGCGGAGGCCTCCTGCGGTTACAGAAGACGGTGTAAGATTTATGGATAATCTCACAGCGTTACAAAGGAGGTACGGAATGAGAAAAATGCAGAACAGGGAAAACATTATCAGAGCGAGCGGTGGAAGAGTGTATCCGGGACAATGTGCTGGCAGGGTTCCTGAAAAACAACAGAGCGGAGGCGATGAAAGTGAGCATTTATGAGTATGATGAAGAAAAGACGATGAGGCAGATGCGGGAAGAGGGCAGGCAGGAGGGGCGCGAAGAAGGTGAGATGTCCTTTGTTGTACTGACAAAGAAACTGCTGGAAGACTCCCGTCAGGAGGATTTGCTCAGAGCGGCGGACAACCGGGAATTCCGGGAAAAACTTTACCGGGAATATGGGCTGAAGGAATAAAGTGAGTAACCGGGTAATACCGCAGTGAGATTATCTGCAACGGGTATTTGGGTACCAGTTTTTAATGAAAATTCCGGGATTTTTGCACAGGGAACTGATGGAGGGCACACAATGAATATGAACTTTATAAGGGAAGTGCAAGTACGCCAGGAGTACCTGCCCGAGGATTCCTATATCCGGCAGATACCGGCGCTTGCCGAAATCCCGGAGCTGGTACTGGAAAATCCGATTACGTTTCTGGTGGGAGAGAACGGGAGCGGAAAATCCACATTGCTGGAAGGAATTGCGGTGGCCTGGGGGTTCAACCCGGAGGGCGGAACGAGAAACTTCAACTTTTCCACCCGTGACACCCACTCGGAGCTGGGGCAGGCCATACGCCTGGTCAAAGGCATAAGAAAACCCTCAGACGAATTTTTTCTGAGGGCGGAAAGTTTCTATAATGTGGCCAGCCAGATTGATGATTATGAGGAGGAGAGAAGCGGTTATCTTAAATATTATGGAGGAAAGTCTCTGCACTGCCAGTCGCATGGGGAAAGCTTTCTTGCCCTGGCACAGAATAGATTCCGCCCGCGGGGACTCTATCTTCTGGATGAGCCGGAGGCGGCGCTGTCTCCCCAGAGACAGCTCACACTCCTGCTTGCAATCCATAATTATCTTAGAAGCGGCGCTCAGTTTATCATAGCAACCCACTCGCCGATTCTGCTGGGTATTCCGGAGGCCGAGATTCTTTCCCTGGATGACGGCTGTATCCATCCTATTTCATACGAGGAGGCGGACTGTTTTCAGGTAATGGAAATGTTTATCAACAACAGAGAGGTCATGCTGAAACGCCTGCTTTCTGATGACAACTGAAGCGCAGCTTTTCAAATATCCTTGTGGAGGATAAGAAATAAGGAGGATTCATCCGTCTCGTCGATTTCATACCGGCACCCCGCGGATTCTCCCAAAGCGGTTAAATCCTTGTGGGAAAACGTGTCCGCACGGAAACCGTCCTTGCAGTAAATTGTTCCGTCTTTTGTCTTCTCCTCATCCACCTCACCGAGCAGCCCCTTTTGCGCCTGCTCCCGGAACCATTCAAGGCGTGTATCCCAGATTTTCTCGCTGTAGGTGCTGAAATAGGCGGTGCCGCCCGGTTTCAGGGCAGACAGGCATCGGCTTATCAGTTCTGCCGGTTCTCCCTTAACGGCGGACAGACCGTTCTGCAGACAGACGACGGCGTCAAATTCTTCGTGGAAGTTAAGCTTATGGGCATCCATCACTAAAAGGTTACAGTTACCGCAGCCGTTTAAATACATTTTCCCAAACGCAGCCGAATCCTCAGAGATTTCGACACCTGTGACAAAGGCTGCGGCGGGAGCAAGTTCCTTCATAATACGTCCGTATCCGGCGCCTATTTCAAGAATATGTTCGGTGCCGTTCAGTCTTTCTTTGACATAGTCTGTCTCGGCCCGCAGATACTGCACGATTCTTGGGATACCGGTTTGGTAAACCTGATACAATCCGTTCGCATTGAGGCTTTCCTGGTAATAATTTCCCATTCTGATTCTCCTTTCTTTTTGCTTAATCATGAATCCTTTTCTTTTATATTGAAATTTTATTCCTACATGAATCCCGCTCATTCAAACCGCAATCACTGTGCCTGCTGTAAGGTCAGGGTGATCACGAAACGGCTACCGCCTTCCGGATTATCATAGACGGCAATGGTGCCTCCGTGCATTTCCACCAGCTCTTTTGCAATACTTAAGCCAAGCCCGAAATGCTTTTTATCATTCCGGGAGGCGTCGCCGCGGTAGAAACGGTCGAAAATCCGGGATTTCATCTCATCGGGGATCCCTTTGCCGCTGTCGGAAATCTCTATTACCGTCCGGAAAAGACCTGAACTGATATGCCTGCCGCTCTCCTTTCTATACATTTTCAGATAGATGGATTTACCTTCCGGGGTATAAGTGACGGCGTTGTCGAGGAGAATGGCGATAACCTGCTGGAGCCTCTGCTTATCAGCCTGGAGAGGAGGCAGAGGTTTCTCAGGAAGCGCCAGGGTTAGGTTTATATTTTTCTCCCTGCATATTGGCAGGAACGCTTCATATGCCTCTATGAGAAGCGTATCGGGTTCGGTCTCCGTCCTGTGCAGGGCCCAGGTACCGGCATCGGAGGAAGCCAGCAGCAGCATATCACCGACCAGCCTCGCCATCCTCTGGCATTCGCGGTCTGCATTGCCGATGAGCTGTTTCCAGGTGATGTGCATGTGAGCCGGCGTGGACACCGTATCAGGCGCTTCATCCGGAAGTTTCTCCGACAGTTCACTCTGAAGCGCAGAGAGACTGGAGCGGATCACGGCCAGAGGGGAGCGCAGCTCATGGGAAGCAGCGGCAACAAACTCGGTCTGGCTTCTCACGCTCTCCCTGGCAGGCTGAAGAGCCCGGCCGGTCAGAAACCAACTGATAATCAGGATAGCGAGCAGTCCCGCGGCCCCGGAGAGGGCAAACAGAGGCAGGCTCTGAAGCACAAGGGTCAGCCGGGGGGTGATATAGGACAGGAGCAGGAGACATTTTGCTCCGTGATCGGTTGTCAGCACCATGACCCTGCTATAGTAGGAATCATTCTGCTCCCCCTTGATGCGGAGGAGGGAGGTCTGGCTCATGGAGGAAGAAACGGGAGGATGATCGGGACTCACGCCCTCCGCATCGGCCGCGTCAAATGCGGAACGGATCAGGGAGTTTCTGTCGGTTGGAGGCGTCCAGGCGCCCGAAAAGAAAAGAGGTAAACCGTTTTCTTCTATATAAATGACGGATCGGTTCATAACCTCAGTTTGTGCAAGATAGGAGTCGCTGATATAGGAGTCCGACTGGAGCCGGGAACTGGCGGAAAACCACAGGTTGTTAAAATCGGTGATTTCCTGCTGTTCCCGGACCGTAATGTTGCGGTAGAAAATCAGGGCCAGAAGCAGGAGGAGAATGATGCCGGTAAGGGCGGTATAGAGTATGGTAAGCTTTTTTTGTGCCGTGCGAAACATGATCCCATCCTTTCTAAGCTTTTTCCAGACGGTACCCGACGCCGTGGACCGTTACGATCCGGACGGGAACCTTTAAAGTTCCGAGTCTGCGCCGGATAAAATAAATATAATTATCCAGATTACCGTCCTCCACTTCACTGGAAGAACCCCAGACATAGGTCAGAATCATTTCACGGTTGAGCGTCCTGCCGGGATTCCTGAAAAAATATTCCACCAGGGAAGCTTCTTTTTTAGATAAGGTAACGGAAGAATTCTGATACCGGAGTTCACGGTGTTCCTTTGAGAACAGGAGCCCCTCAAAGGAGAGACTGCGATCGTCCTCAATGCGTCCGGGCCTTCTGGTGACGGCGCGGATTCTGGCAAGCAGTTCTTCCACTGCGTAAGGCTTTGCAATATAGTCGTCGGCTCCTGCATCCAGACCGTTTACGCGGTCATTCAGTCCGTCCAGGGCAGTGGAAAAGATGGCCGGAGTCTGGATTCCCCGCCTTCTGAGCGCCTGCAGGAGCGTGAGTCCGTCCATCTCCGGCAGCATGCGGTCGATGATCAGGCAGTCGTAAGCACTGGAACACGCATAGAGAAGACCGTCTGTCCCATTATGGCAGATCTCGGTATCATATCCGGCCTTGTCCAGGGAAAGCTTCAGCGTATCACATAAAACTACATCGTCTTCAATCAGTAATATTTTCATATTTTCATTTCGCCCCATATTTTCATTTCAGTATGTTTCTTCAATATAACTATCCTGCTTTTAGTCTAGCACATAATTCTCTAAAAAATCTAAAAAAAAAGAGGGTATTTTTCCAGTTTTTTTAGAGATGCGTTCTGTAGAATATAAGTAACAGTTCAGAAACCGGTTTTCCGCCGGGGTTTATCCTATGTCTTTGCATAAAAAGACAGGAAAAGGAACCCGGGATGCCGGTCATTCTGTGCCGAAACAGAGTCAGTTCAGGGAGGAGAAACAGATGAAGAATAGAGCAACAGGCTGGATAAAAAGAAAAGGAAGGACCGCAGCGGCAGCAGCAGGAATACTGGCTGTCGGAGCGATGTCGGTATTGTCTGCCTGCGGAAGTGGAAAAACCTCCACAGGAGAAAGCAGCCAAACTCAGAATGAGAGCACGGCGCCGGGAGGACAGTCGGCCAAGGGCCGCTATATGGAGGAAGAGATAGCCCTGCCGGAGGGAATAGAAGGAAACGGATTAGTGGATGTTGTTCAAAACGAAGATGGCAGCCTTGTTTTCTGTATTCCGGATGAGAACGGCAAGGCCAGACTTTACACCCTTGATTCTAAATTTAATTGGACGGAGGGCGAGGCAATTGCAACGCCTGAGGGGATAAGGCCAACCAAGATGATGCGGAATGAAAATGGAATATACTACTATGGCGGGTTTGATGAAAACTACATATTCCATATATGGACGGCACAGGAGGACGGAACAATCCGGGAAGTGCTGTCGGATGTCTTTAAGGTACAGGAGGGAAAGCAATACGGAGTGATTCCCGACTTTTTAGCGGCAATACCGGGGGAGGGTTTTCTGATATCCCAGACATCCCAGGCCGATGTGTACCAGCCTGACGGCAGACTGAGGGCTTCCCTGGCCCAGGATTTTATCGGAATGGATATTAGAATTCCGGCTTCGGTCTCAGGGGAAGAGTATTTGACCTTAAATAACCAGAAACTTGTCAGATATAATCTCGAAACGGGCTCCCAGACCGGAAGCTATGATCTGCCCGATAAGGGGCGCGATATATGGCAGATGCCTATCTTTACCGACGGAGAGGGTTACGTCTACGTTGCCAGCCAGACCGGGCTTTACCGCACCGGAAGGGACGGCACGGTCTGGGAACAGCTCATCGACGGCAGCCTGAATTCCATGGGACGCCAGGATATGTTTATGAGAAGTTTCTTTAAAGGATCGGACAATGATTATTATGGAGTTTTTTCAACAGGAGATTCAAAGCTGAAAGTGTTGCACTATTACTTTGATGAGACGGTGGACACGGTTCCGCCGGAAACTCTGACCGTCTATGCGCTGAGAGACAATGCCACGGTACGTCAGGCGGCATCCATCCTCCAGAAGAATAACCCCCAGGTTAAGGTGGATTTCAGGATTGCAGTGGAGAATGAGGAAGAGGAAGTGACGGAGGATGTAATACGCGCCCTGAATACGGAGCTTTTAAACGGAAAAGGCGCAGATGTCCTGATTTTAGACGGGCTGCCGATGCAGTCATATAAAGATAAAGGAATTCTTGCGGACATCACCAGTCTGTTTGAGGCAAATAAGGATGATTTGCTGGCCAATGTGAGAAGCAATTTCACGGCGGAGGACGGCAAAATATATTATATGCCTGCCCGTATCGATGTACCGATTATCTTCGGCGAACCGGAAGCGGTGGCCGCATTCCAGAATACCGGCAAGATGGCGGCTTATGATAAGACCCCATCCCTCTTCGCACCGGATATCTATGAAAATATAATCAACATGACGTCATACACCTGCTATAAAGAACTTTTTAATGAGAACGGCACCGTGGACGGCGACGTGCTGGCCCGTTATCTCGCGGCGGTAAAGAGCGCCGGGGAAAGAGGCAATGTCCAGGTAAGCTACGCCCAGGCCGATATGGAGCGGCTCAAGGTGAACAATACGGTGATTCCAAGAGGGTTTGGAAGACAGGACGGTTACAATGTTGTGTCAAAACGGTGTGCGGCAGGCGCTGTGATATTGAATTCGATAGACAGTGCAATGCTT
Organism: uncultured Clostridium sp.; assembly: GCA_958349075.1. Lineage (GTDB taxonomy): Bacteria > Bacillota > Clostridia > Lachnospirales > Lachnospiraceae > Otoolea. The sequence continues at coordinate 4,792 of CATWBR010000110.1, read as the reverse complement.
CCTCTGTCGGCGGCGGAAATGGTCAACAGTGAAATTGAATCACTGGGCGGGATTTACATGCCGAACGTAGTGGCGGGTATCAATGCCTCCAGCCCGAACAGGGAGAACGCCGAAGAATTTATCCGCACCCTGTTTGACACCGAGGTGCAGGACGAATCTTTAAGAGACGGTTTCTCAGTCAGAAGCAGCAGCCTTGACAAGTGGGCGAAGATTGAGAGTGGGAGCAGTGTTTCCATGAGCGCCGGAGATGGAATCTTCTTAAGCGGTTCATGGCCGGTACAGGCGGATCGTGACAAAATTATGGCAATCGTACGCACGGCAAGCATTCCGGCCCTGATGGATCAGCAGATTATAGATATGATTGTGGAAGGATCGAGAGATTATCTGAATGGAAAAGAAACGGTGGAGGACGCGGTTCAGGCCATTGAGAATAAGATGAAGCTCTATGTCAACGAGAGAGAATAAAAAAGCAGTAAGCAGAAACGGGGCCTGGTTTTTTCTGGCCCCAAGTCTGCTGGGAGTGACGGCCTTTGTCCTGCTTCCCTTTGCCGATGCTTTCAGAAGATCCTTTTTTGACAGCAGAGGAAAGACATTCGCGGGCCTGAGCGTATATCAGGGGGTTCTGGAAAACCAGGCATTCCGCCTGGCGGCTGTCAATACGGTGCGCTTTATGGCAATTGCGCTGCCGCTTCTGATGGTAATCTCTTTTTTTCTTTCTCTGCTGGTTTATCAGTACAGCCGGAAAAAAAGTTTTTTTAAGACGGTTCTCGTGCTGCCGGTGGCCGTGCCGTCGGCGGCGGTAATCCTCCTATGGAGGATGGTCTTTTGCGAACAGGGGATTATCAATGAGCTGCTGAAGCTGGAGACCGACTGGATATACGGGCCGTCGTCATTTACTGTTCTCGTATTTGCCTATTTGTGGAAAAACACCGGGTATCAGATGCTTCTCTGGCTGGCAGCCCTGGGAGGAATATCGGATGAGCTCTATGAGGCGGCGGAGGTGGACGGAGCCGGCTGGCTTCAGAAACTTGTATACGTCACGATACCGCAGGTTAAAAAAGCGTCCGGCATGATTCTGTTCCTGGCCGTGATCAATTCTTTTAAAGTATTCAGAGAGGCTTATATTGTGGCAGGTTCCTATCCAAACGACAGGATTTATCTGCTGCAGCATCTGTTTAACCATTGGTTTCTCAATCTGGATATACAGAAGATGTGCGCGGCGGCAGTTCTTTTAACAGTTATAATAGGCGCGTTCCTGACACCTTTCGTCGTCAGGGCCGGCCGGGATGAGTAACACAGGAGAAGTAAATTCTATTTATGGAAAGGGGGAGGAAGAAATGAAAAGAACATCGGTATTTGGCCGTATGCGCTTTTTGAAGAACCGTCCGGTTAAGGCCGTCACAGGGGCATTTCTATTGTTTGTCTGTCTTCTTTTTGTCCTGTTCCCCCTTATATTAATGACAGCGGCATCCTTTATGCCGGAGGATGAGCTGGTGCGGAGGTATCTGGCGGTCCTGGATTTGGGAAAAGAACCGGTGAGTCCGGCCCTGATTCCCGACTTTCCGTCTCTGAAGCCATATGCCGATCTGCTCCTTCGCTCGCCCGGCTTTTTTGTGATGTTCTGGAATTCCTGCCTGCAGGTCTTCAGTGTCCTGGCCGGACAGCTTCTCATTGGAATGCCGGCGGCCTGGGCCTTTGCCAGATATGAGTTCCGCTTTAAAAAGCTCATCTTCCTTCTTTATCTGATTCTTCTTGTCATGCCGTTTCAGGTTATGATGGTGCCGTCCTATCTCGTTTTGGACCGGTTCGGGATACTGGATACCCATCTTGCGGTGATACTTCCGGGAATCTTTTCTACCTTTCCCGTGTATATCATGGAGAAGTTTTTTGAATCCATTCCAAAATCTTTTTTGGAGGCTGCCCGCATTGACGGGGGAGGAGAGTGGACTATTTTTTTCCGGATAGGAGTTCCGATGGGATTCCCGGGAATTATGACGGCAGTACTTCTGAATTTTTTTGAATATTGGAATGCGCTTGAACAGCCGCTCACATTTTTAAAGAACAGGCAGTTGTGGCCGCTGTCCCTATATCTTCCGAATGTAACGGCGGATAAGGCGTCCCTGGCTTTCGCGGCAGGACTGGTGACAATGGCGCCGCCGGTGCTTTTATATCTGAATGGGCAGACCTTCCTGGAAGAGGGGATTGCCTCGTCTGGCATCAAGGAGTAGACGGAGCGGGGGCATATATAAATACGGGAACCGGACTAAAGTAAACCGGGGGAAGGAGGCAGTATGGATGAAAATGAAAAACGGAAAAGAAAAATATACCGCCGTCTTCTGATTGGTTTTTTTGTATGTATGTTCATTTTCACAATCATTTCCAGAGTGATTGATGTTTATGAGACTCCAAAGGTCAGGACAGCCTATGCAAGCCAGGGAACCGTCACGAAGACGGTGGAGGGAAACGGAAGCGTAGAGGCCGGGGATACAAAGGAGATTTCCCTGATTAAGGGGCTGAAAGCGGGAAAGATAGAGGCGATTGCCGGAACGGCGGTGAAGGAAGGGGAGGCATTGTTCTCCTATTCAATGGATTCACTGGAATCACGGATGAAGGAGCTTTCAAAAGAGATTAAAAAGACAGAATTGGAGATGGAAGGAGAGCGGCTGGGGGCGGAAAGCTTTACGGGAGTTACTAGGGTGGAGGCGGCGTCCCAGGAGCTTGCCATGGCTGAAAAGGCGCTGGAGCGCCAAAACGGCAAGAAGGTACAGGCGGAAGCCGAATATAATGCAAATCTTGAAAGACTCCGGGAGTATTACGAAATTCGTCTGGAACTTTCGGACGATGAGCTGCGTGATCAGAGCCGCAGCGATTACGACCAGAGCCAGACCGATTATGAGTCGGCAAAACTGGAACGCGATGCTCAGCTTCGTGAAATCAAAAGAAAGATTAAGGATACGGAAAAAAAGATTGAAAAGCTGGAGAAAAAAGAAGAGCCGGACGAAGATGAATTGGAGGATTTGAGGGAGGATCTGGAACGCTACGAGGAGGATCTGGATACAGCGGAGGAAAGCTGGGATCTGAAAGTTGACCGGGCCAGAGAGGAAATGAGTGATAAAGGAGATATTTACGATCGGGCAGGACGCCAGGCGGACAGTGCGAAGCTGGCCTTAAAGGAAAACTATGAGTCGGCGCTGACCCAGGAGGAAAAGGCACTGGCAGCGGCGGAAGACGCCAGAATCCAGGCGGAATGGGCGGCCGAAACGGCACGACAGGCGCTGCAGAACGCGGCCAGGGAGGACCAGGCCACGGCGCTCACAAAGGAGCAGACAAAGCGGTTGTCGGAGCTTCGAAACGAGGCAAAGCAATTGGAACTGGAAGAACTGAAAGCAGAAAAAGAAAAAATCGGCAGTCTGATGGAACGTCAGGGAATGGTCTGTGCTCCCTGTGACGGAACGGTCAGCGCCATGGAGATAGAGGTGGGAAAAGAGGTTGCCGGGACGGAGCGCCTGGCCCTTTCCGTAGGGGAACTGAGACTTCACGGAACGTTTGACCGCGAGGATGATAACAGCCTGAAGGCAGGAGATGAGCTGCTGGTCAGGATGGAAGGAAACGAGGAACGCGTGAAAGCGGTAGTCGGGCAGGTGGATCTCGTCAGCAGCCAGGACACGGGAGAATTTACGGCCAGCCTTCCCGCAGGCAAAGCTGTTCTGGGAGAAAAGGCATACTTTGAATGCCAGAAGGGCGGAGATGTCTACCGGCAGCTCATCCCCGTAAAAGCCCTGAGAAAGGACGTCACCGGTTATTACTGTCTTGTGATGCGTAAGCAGAAGACAATCCTCGGCGAGGAGTATAAGGCGGCCAGGGTGGAACTGGAGCTGCTTATCAGCGGTGATACGATGGCGGCCGTGGAGGGAGCGCTCAGCCCCGAGGAACCGGTAATAACGGAAAGTGACCGCGTCATCGGAGCGGGCGACCGGGTGCGCCTGATGGCGGAACTCGCAGATGTGGAAGGTTAAAAAAGCCGCGCTCAGAGTGCACGCGGTAAACAAAAAGCAAAAGAGAGGAGGGGGAGCAATGAAAATGAAATATGGAAAAAGACTGTTGCTGCTGGTGCTTCTTCTCCTGTCGGGAACAGGGACACTGGCAGCCGCCGCGGGAAGCAGGGGAGGCAGCACCCTGATCCGGGAAGAGCGGGATTTACAGCTTCGCAATGTCACAATGGAAGAGATAGAGGATATAAAAGAACGGGAAAAGGGCGGAATGACAGGGCTTGTCAATATAGCGGGCTGGCGTCATGGGGAGACCGGAAATATAAAGGAACCCGTTTCCGGCAAAAAAGAGGGGGTAGGGACAATCTATGTTAACGGTCCCGTATCCCTGGCATTTCCCGGAAAAGTCCTGAGCGGTTCGTTTGATGCGGTCATGGAAAAAAATGACTGCATTCTCACAAAGGAGGTATCCTGGTCCCTGTTTGGCTCCATAAATACGGCGGGCTGCCGGGTTGCCTTCGGCGATAAGATGTATACCGTTTCCGCGGTAATAGACAGGGAGGAAAAGGCTGTTTTTTTTACGGCGGATGAGGGCCCGGTAGAAAAAGCCGCATTTTCTTTTCAGGGAAAAGGCCGTCTGAAGGCCAGGATGGAGGCCCTCGGCTTTGAATAACGCCGTGGTTTTATTCAAAATGTTCGAAAAAACTTTTGAAACTGAAAGATCTTTGTGCACACTTTACAGATCGAGTGTGATATTATAATACTCGTAACCCCCCCCAATACATTATATAGTTTTTGCTACA
>CATWBR010000109.1 GCA_958349075.1 uncultured Clostridium sp. | reverse complement strand
CAAGAAAGGGAGGTTATTTGAATAAGAAATTAAAAGAAATGATACAGGAATCACTGACGACAGTACTTCCAATCACGACCGTGGTATTGCTGCTGAGCATATTTTTACTGCCGATTGACGTGGGAACTGTTGCCCTGTTTTTAACGGGAGCATTTTTCCTGATAGTAGGCATGGGTTTCTTCCAGCTTGGCGCGGAAATCACCATGATGCCTCTGGGAGAAGGCGTAGGACAGCAACTGGTGAAAACAAAGAATTTAGTTATAACAGTTGTGGTTTGTTTTGTTGTAGGAGTAATTATCACGGTGGCGGAGCCGGACCTTCAGGTTCTGTCCCATCAGGTTCCATCCATCCCCAATGCAGTTCTTGTCTGGACCGTTGCGTTCGGCGTCGGTATTTTTACCATCGTTGCGGTTCTCAGAATCTTACTGAATATCAGCCTTTTGAAAATTCTGATGGTGTTATATCCTGTGCTGTTCCTTGTCTCGTTTCTGGTGCCGGCGGATTTTACGGCGATCGCCTTTGATTCGGGCGGAGTAACCACGGGGCCTATGACGGTTCCCTTTATTATGGCTCTCGGTATCGGTTTTTCGTCTGCCAGATGTGATAAGAACAGTGACAGCGACAGCTTTGGGCTTGTCGCCCTGTGCAGCATCGGGCCGATTATGATGGTATTGCTGCTGAGCCTCTTTTTCCATCCCGGGGATGCGTCATATGATATGGCCGAAATCGTGGAGCTTTCTACGATGCAGGATGTGGTTCATCAATTCATCATTGCCCTGCCTGCGCAGTTAAGGGAAGTATCGGTTATCATTTTTCCCATACTGCTTGTTTTTGTCATCTTTCAGCTTTGTACGCGACAGTATAGAAGGAGACAGATTTTACGCCTGCTGGTGGGACTTTTGTATACGTTAATTGGAACGACCCTGTTTCTTACGGGCGTCAATACCGGGTTTGCACCCGTTGGGACCTTGCTGGGGGCTGAACTGGCCGGAAGTCCGTTTAAGTGGATGCTCGTTCCCGTTGGAGCGCTGGTCGGGTTTTATATTGTAAAGGCGGAGCCTGCGGTACAGGTTTTGAATAACCAGGTTGAAGACATTACAAACGGTACGGTATCCAGAAACTCGATGAACCGCTGCCTTTCGATTGGTGTTTCGGCCGCGGTAGCCCTGGCCATGGTCAGGATTCTGACCGGCGTCAACATATACTGGATCCTGATTCCGGGATACATACTGGCCCTTTGCATGGCAAAAAAAGTGGAACCCATTTTTGTGGGCATTGCCTTTGACTCCGGCGGCGTTGCCAGCGGCCCGATGACATCTACGTTCCTGCTTCCGATGGCGATAGGCGCATGTGTGGGTGTTGGAGGCAATATCACGACAGACGCGTTCGGTGTGGTGGCGCTTGTTGCCCTGGCCCCGATTATTGCAATTCAGGCCACAGGCCTGGTTTACGCATACAAATCAAAACGGCTGCCGGTTACGGCTGTCTCTGAAGAAACAGATTACGAGTTCGTCGATCTGGAGGAGGAATAGAAAATGGAAGGGCACAGCGACAGTTTGTTATTGAGAATGCTTGTGATTATCACCGATAAGCCCGTTGAAAAGAAGGTGGTAAAGATACTGGATGACTTCCGGGTAAAGGTCAGATACCAGTTCCGGGGAAAAGGGACGGCAAGTTCGGAGTTTTTAGAAATTTGCGGTCTCAGTGAATCCGGGCGTATCATAACGGCGGGCTTGGTACTGAAAAGCAGTGTACACGGCGTATTTGAGGCGCTGGATGAGAAATTAAGGATCTGGGAGAGGGGAAGAGGCATTGCTTTCACAGTTCCTGTAAGCGGCCTTCAGAACTATCTTCTCAAACAGTTGGAGGAGGAGCAGCTTGAGAATGAATCAGGAGATGCAAAGAGGAAGGAGGAGGATATGAAAGAAGAGCTGAAGGAAGAAATGTCATATGTTATGGTACTCGTGGCCTGCAACCAGGGTTACAGCGGGGAGGTAATGGAGGCGGCCAGGGGCGCCGGAGCCACCGGAGGCACGATTCTGAAAAGCAGAAGACAGGGATTGGAAGAGCCTGTCAAATTCATGGAAGTCTCTATCCAGGAGGAGCAGGAGGTCATAAGCATTGTCGTTCCTAAAAACATTAAAAAAGAAGTTATGAAAGAAATCAGTGAGAAATGCGGATGCCAGACGCCGGCCAGAGGAATTATTCTTTCCCTTCCGGTGGATGAGATTATCGGCTTATCATAAATTCTGTCATACGGAATAAGGGCGGAAAAGAAAATCAAAAAAAGGCAAAAAGAAGGGATTCTGTAAGAAATAAGATCTTATAGAATCCCTTCTTTTTTGTCAATCCATACAGCCGGAGCTTCTAACCGCCCCATACAGTCGGTCTATGCAACCGCCCCATACCGCCGCTCAGTTCATTCCAATTATCCCGTCATTTCAAAAGTTTAGCAATCGCGGGAATCCTCTCTTTTATCACCATGTTCGTCGTATTGAAACAGAAATCATAGTTTGCTTTATCGCCCCACACCTGGCTGGTGTAAAAGCCATAATACCGGGAACGGTTTTTATCCACCTTCTGTATATGCTGTTTCAGCTCTTTATCGGACAGGGATTCCTGCGGCTCGGCTTTTTCGCGGCAGCGTTTCATCTTGCTTTCCATGTCGGCATATACGAAAATGCGGATGGGCTTCTGCTCCTGCAGGATGTAATCCGCGCACCGGCCTACGATGACGCAGTCCGATTTGTCGGCCATTTCCCTGATAATGCGGCTCTGTTCCTGGAAGATGGTGCAGTTCTGCTCCAGGATAATATTTTCCCTGGGGTAAAAGCTCCGGCCGATGGTGATAGGAAACATGGTAGCCGGGCGCTGTTCCACAACCTGGCTGATGTATGTCTCCGAGAGGGCCGTGCGTTTTGAAATCTCCGCAACAATCTCTTTGTCGTAATAGGCAATCTGAAGCTCCTCGGCAAGGCGGCGTCCCAGTTCACGTCCGCCGCTTCCAAATTCACGTCCAACCGTTATGATTCTATTCATTGTCAATCCTCCCTGATAGTTTTTTCGTGTAGCTGCCGATAAGGGTAATGACGGCCACAGCCACGACAGCTTCCGTGATCGGCATGGCAAACCAAAGAGAATTGGCTCCCGCCATCAGCGGCAAGGTGTAAATCAAAAGTCCGCTTATTATAAGCCCCCTGGAGACCGATACAAAGAACGAGGCTCCGGGTTTCATCAGTGACTGGAAATAATAGGTGGAAAAGATATTCAGCGGAAGCAGCAGGAAAGAAATTCCGTAGCTTCTCATAATAAATGGTGCAATGCGGTAAATCTCATCGGTCGGAGCCATAAAAATCCGGATAAACCCGTTGGGGAAGGCAAAGACCAGGAGAGTCCAGATGACGCTGAAGAAACATACGGAATAGAGCGCGTATTTCAGCGTATCTTTAATGCGGTTCCACTTCCCTGCGCCGAAGTTGATGGAAAAAATCGGCTGTGACGCCTGCCCTACACTGTATGCGCAGCACTGTACAATTGTGCTGATGTTGACAATCACACCGTAGACGGACAGGGAGCCGGTTCCCAGATACTTCATAATCTGGCGGTTAAACAGCATGGTCAGGATGCCCATGGCAATATCGATGAAAAAGGTGGAAAAACCAGTCACGATGATTTGCCTGAATTTTATCATAAACTGGGCCGGTTTGTCTATTTTAAGAGTGTTTCTTTTTGAGAAGAAATGGGTGAGCATAACGATAAACGTAATGAGCGCCCCGATGGCCGTAGCCAGACCGGCTCCCAAAATTCCCATGTCGAGCATAAAAACAAAGAAGTAATCCCCGAAAACATTAAAGATTCCTCCGGACAGCACCGCGGCCGTAGCCAGGCCGGGATTATTGTCGTTTCTCAGAAATGCCGCCAGCATCTGGTTAAACAGAAAGACCGGAACGATAAATTTGACCGGCAGAAGATATTGTTTGGCCAGTGGGAGAAGAGTCTCCTCCGCTCCGAACAGGAGAAGCATTTCTGTGTCGAAAAGTACGATGACAAACCAGCAGGCCAGCCCCAACAGTAACGTGGAGATAAGGGAGGTTGTGAAATACTGGTTTTCTTTTCCATTGTCCCCGCTGCCCCTGGCGGCGCTGAACAGTACGGAACCGCCGATTCCTGTCAGCAGGCCGAGGCTGTAAATAATGTTCCAGACCGGTGCGACCACAGCCAGCGCCGCGGTGCCGCCGGGGCCCTGGTACTGGCCCACAATGGCCATATCTACAAGGCCGTAGATCGAGCTGATCAGGGCGCTGCCGAATGCGGCGCTCAGATATTTGAAGTAGATGTTTTTAACATTTCCCTGTAATAAATTCATGTCGTGTTGTCCTCCTTTTACACAAAAAGAGCCGGACAGGATAACAGGCTTCTCAGCCTGCCACCTTATCCAGCTCATCATTTCCAAACGAATGACTCACCCTCCGAGTGAACAGTGGTTAGTATACTAAATCAAATCCTGAAAGTCAAGTACTTTTATGCGGTGTACTGATCCCCTTCCGGCCGGGATGGGAAACGTAATAAAAACAGGGAAACAGGGTGGAAACAACGTCATTAAAAGAGCTGTTTCCACCCTGTTATAAACTGGTGTCAGAATTTCACGGCAGCAGCCGTAATTTCTCCGGAGTGTCCGTGTTATATCTCAAGAGCCGTCATTATCTGCGGCCGGTAAGAGCTGTCGTATAAGGAAGGTTTCGGGCATCGCTGATGCCGAGCTGTCCTGCAATCCTTGCGAGAAGGAGTTTGCACTCCGCCTCTGAAAGAAGGTTTAAGTCTTTCTGTGACCCGGAAGCTTTTGTTGATGTAACGGAATTGTTTCTTTTCATAGGAATTCTCCTTTCATACAATGTGTTGTGGGGGTGGGGATAACAGTTTGGCGAAAGGCCGGACTGTTACGTGACTTTTAATTCCTCGCCTGATTTCTTGACAATCAGGTATTGCAATATTATTATGGGGGATAAGGAATCAAAAGTGTTTTTTATGTTGAAAATAATATAACACGATTGAATCATGATGCCTATTCCCGGTTCTGTCATAAAGATATAAGTAATTTGCAATATGAGAAACGATAAATCTTATGCCTGAAACAGTGCCATGATGCGGAAAAATACTTAAAAATCAAGCTGTTTGTCAATCTTTTTCAGTCTGGGAGGAAAGAAATGTACACTAAAAATCCGGAATATTTTTTGACGGTCGCCAGGGAGGGAAGTATTTCCAGGGCGGCGGAAAAGCTGTATCTGTCACAGCCGTATCTGAGCCAGTGCATCGGAAGGCTGGAACAGGAGCTGCAGATGAAGCTGTTTGACCGAAGCCACACCCCCCTTGTCCTGACGGAGGCAGGGAGGCTCTATCTCAGTTATCTGGAAAGCGTGGGAACCCTCACCGGCAAGTTCGAATCACAGGTGGAGGGGCTGAGGACGGGCAGCAGGCAGACCCTGAACGTGGGGATGACGCCGTGGCGCGGTTCCGTACTTCTGCCGGACATCCTTCCGGCCTTTGCCGCTTCACATCCCGAGGTGCGGATTGTGCTGCACGAAAACCATTCGAATATATTGTCCGGGCTGCTGGAGGAAGACAGGCTGGATTTTGCCTTAATGAATATCCCGAATAAGATGGACGGATTTGTCTATCAGGCCGTTTTTTATGAAAAAATGTTTTTGGTGGCCAATAAGTCCCACCCGGCTGTGCGGAGCAAAAAGACTTCTCACGCCCGCCCCGCATATATTGATATGCAGGAGCTGCGGGGGGAACGCTTTATTCTTCTGCCGAATGAGCAGGTAATGGGACAGGCCATGGAAAACCTGTTTGTGAGAATGAATATGCAGAACGCCGACATTCTTTATACGACAAGCAGCACAACGGCGGTCAATCTGGTCAGTGAAGGGTTCGGCATCACCTTTCTGCCGGAGGGCGGAATCCGCCATGTACCCCATCTGGACCGTCTGGCGCTTTTCACCGTTGACGATCCGCCGTTTTGCGTGCCTCTGCTGATTCTGTATAAAAAGAATGCGTTCCTGACTCCGCAGGCGGAGGACTTTATCAAAATGACGAAGGCGTTTTATGCGGGGCTGTAGGGGAGGAAGAGGCGGATCCGCATTTGTTGAGAAAAGAAGTCAGTTGGAAATCTTGACGGATGCTCCATTCAGTTGTATTATAACGGTGTTATATAACACTGTTACATTTGAGGAGATATCCGGATTATGATAGGAAACACAATTAAAAATACGGCCGACGCCATACTGGAGGCGGGGAAAAATGAATTTTTGACATATGGGTACGAGAAGGCGTCTCTAAGAAGAATCGCCGCTGCCGCATCCGTTACGACCGGGGCCATATACGGCTGCTTTTCGGGAAAAGAGGCCATCTTTGAGGCACTGACGGGGGAGGCTGCCCAGGGGCTGGTGGACCGGTATATTGAGGTTCACGAGGATTTCGCCTCGCTTGCGCCAAAGGAGCAGGTGAGAGAGCTTGCAACCGTTACCGATGAATATGTGCCATGGCTGATCAATTATGTCTATGACCATTTTGAGGCATTTAAGCTCCTTTTGTGCTGCGGTGCGCCGGGAAGCGATGAGGCGTTTTTTTCCCTCCTGGCCAAAGTGGAGGAGCAGTCATGCCGCGATTTTGTCGCAGCGGTAAAGGAACTGGGCCGGGAAGTGCCGGAACTGGATGATACGCTGATCCATATTGTCTGCCGCTCTTTTTTTCAGCAGCTTCAGGAGTTCGTGGCCCATGACGTGCCAAGGGAACGGGCGCTGTCCTGCGCGGTAATTCTGGGCCGTTTCCAGCATGCGGGATGGGCGGGGATTCTGAATCTTTAGAGGAGAGCGGGACGGAGAGAATGTATGAGAAGGAAGCAAGTAGTTATACCGAATGGTTAGTTAAAACTAACTATTTTGCCGGCGATGGTTCTGACGATTTAAAAGGAGGAGAAATTAGTGGAAGACAGGTATGGAGATACGAAAAAGATAATGACAAAACTGCCCGGGACGGGCAAAATCTCACTGATGACGTTTGCCGGGAAACACCGGTATCTCACGGTTCTCGGCTGCGTAATGTCCGGTATCAGCGCCGTGGTGGGACTGTTTCCCTACATCTGCATGTGGAATGTGATAAAGGAGACGGTGCTCGGCTGGTCGTCGGGTCTTGACGGAGGAAGTCTTGTGCACTGGGGATGGATGGCGGTGGGCTCATCCCTTCTCAGCATGTTCCTGTATTTTTGTGCGCTGATGTGTACCCATATATCGGCATTCCGCACGGCCAGAAATCTGAAAACAGTGGCGCTCTATCATCTGTCGCGCCTTCCAATCGGTTATTTTAAACAGGTGGGAAGCGGAAAAATACGAAGAATTATTGATGATGGGGCAGGCCAGACGGAAACGTATCTGGCGCATCAACTGCCCGACCTGGCGGGAGCCATTGTGACGCCGGCAGCCGTGCTTGTGATGCTTCTCGTTTATGACTTTAGATTCGGCCTGATCAGCCTGATTCCGATGGCGGTCGGCGTGTTCTTTTTAAGCCGCATGATGGGGCCGGGAATGGCCAAAGCCATGAATGAATACCAAAATGCATTGGAGGATATGAACAATGAGGCGGTGGAGTATGTGAGGGGAATACCGGTGGTAAAGACATTCCAGCAGAGCATTTTTTCCTTTAGAAGTTTTCACGATTCCATCCTGCGCTATAAGAACTGGGCGATGAATTATGCCGGTTCCCTGAGGATCCCGATGTGCTGCTACACGGTGAGCATCAACGGAGTGTTTGCGGTTCTGATTCCGGCAGGGTTTCTGCTGGCGGGGGATATCGCATCACAGGCCGCTTACACGACGGTGGCCCTGGATCTCACATTTTATATTCTGTTCACACCGATCTGCGTATCAATGATGGATAAAATCATGTGGACCAGCGAGAACACAATGAAGGCCAACGATGCTCTCAGAAGGATTCTTGAAATCGTAAATGAAAAGCCCCTCGCGGAGCCTTTAAAGTCTGAAAAACCGGAAGATGCAGCGATTTGCTTCAGGGACGTTTCCTTTTCCTACCGTAAAGAAGCGCCGGGAGAAAATCCGGTTCCGGCCCTTTCGCATGTATCGCTTACCGTGCCCCAGGGGACGACGGCTGCCGTTGTCGGTGCGTCCGGGAGCGGAAAGACGACGCTGGCAAGCCTGATACCGAGATTTTTCGATGTGAACCAGGGCAGCATTTCCATCGGCGGTGTGGATGTGAGGAACATCGGGACGGAAGAACTGATGAAGCTTGTCAGTTTTGTTTTCCAGGACAGCCATTTATTTAAGGACAGCCTGCTGAACAATATCCGCGCGGCCAGGCCGGACGCTGCAAAGAGCGAAGTGGAATACGCCATATCTGCGGCCAGGTGCGAGGATATTATTGAGAAAATGCCGAATGGGCTTGATACGGTCGTCGGCACGAAGGGAGTTTATCTCTCGGGAGGGGAGGTTCAGAGGATTGCCCTGGCCAGGGCGATTTTAAAGGACGCGCCCATTGTGCTTTTAGATGAGGCAACCGCGTTTGCAGATCCCGATAATGAGTATTTAATCCAGCAGGCCTTTGAAAAACTGGTGGAGGGAAAGACGGTGGTGATGATTGCCCACAGGCTTTCCACCGTGTGCCGGGCCGATCAGATTTTTGTCATGGAGGAAGGCCGCATAGCCGAACAGGGCAGGCACGAGGAATTACTTGCCGAAGACGGACTGTATGCATCAATGTGGAAAAATTACCAGATGTCGGTTGAATGGAAGGTAGGTGGAAAGGCATGAGCAGATATTTACAGAAAAAGTTTGCGTTAAGTGAGCAGGGAGGAAAGAACCTGACCAAGGCTATCTTTTCCTGCGCCCTTACCAATATAGGGCTGATGGTTCCAATGGGTCTTTTACTCATTTTTATGGAATGGCTGTTTGCACCAATGGTGAATCTTGCGGTTCCTGATATGGGACTGGGGGGCTATATCGGTTTCAGCGTGATCCTGCTGGCTGCCCTCTATGTGTTTGAATATATCCAGTATAACACCACGTTTATTGCCTCCTACGCGGAAAGTGCAAGCATGCGTATCCGAATGGCGGAACGCCTTCGAAAGCTCCCGCTGTCTTTTTTTGGTAAACGTGATCTGGCCGATTTAACGACCACGATTATGGCGGACTGTGCCTTTGTGGAGACGGCATTTTCCCACTTTATTCCGGAACTCATCGGAGCAATTTTATCCACCGTGCTGATTGGAATCGGTCTGCTTGCTGCGGACTGGCGAATGGCTCTTTCCGTACTCTGGGTGGTGCCGGTTTCCTTCCTTCTTGCAGCGGGAACAAGGCCGATGGTGGATCGGATGGAGCGCCGCCAGAAGGAGAAGAAGCTGGCCGCCTCCGACGGAATCCAGGAGTGTATTGAGAATATCCAGGACATCAAGGCCAATAACCGGAGAGAGGAGTACCTGGAGGGACTGACCGGAAAGCTCCTGGCTTTGGAAAATGATACAATCCGCCTGGAACTGCTCAACGGCACCCTGGTTATGTCGGCTCAGATGTTTCTGAAGATCGGAATGGCGACGACGGTTCTTGCCGGGGCTTCCCTGCTGGTTTCGGAGTCCATCGGCTTCATGGTATTTATCATGTTCATGCTGGCCGCGACGAGACTGTATCTTCCTCTCAGCGGCTGCCTGCAGAATCTTTCCGCTGTATATTCCACTCTGCTTGTGGTGGAGAGGATGAAGGTGATAGAGGAACAGCCGGTTCAGGGCGGCCGGGAAGAGGTTTCTTACCGCGGATATGATATTATGTTTGACCATGTCGGATTTTCTTATGATGGCGGAGAGGCTGTTTTAAGAGATGTATCGTTTACCGCCAGACAGGGCCAGGTAACGGCTCTCGTCGGGCCTTCCGGCGGAGGAAAGTCTACGAGCGCCAAGCTGGCGGCCAGATTCTGGGATATTGACAGGGGGAAAATTACGATTGGCGGCACCAATGTCAATGATGTGGAGCCGGAGACTCTGCTTAAGAGTTTTTCTATCGTGTTCCAGGACGTGGTACTGTTCAATAATACAATAATGGAAAACATCAGGCTTGGCAGAAAGGGGGCCGGTGACGAGGATGTTATGGCAGCCGCCAGGGCGGCGCAGTGCGAGGAATTTATCATGCGGCTGCCCGAAGGATACCAGACCAGGATCGGGGAAAACGGTTCCACCCTGTCGGGAGGGGAGAGACAGCGACTCTCCATAGCAAGGGCGCTTCTGAAGGATGCGCCGATCATTCTGATGGATGAGGCCACCGCATCCCTGGACGTGGAAAATGAGACTCTTGTGCAGGAGGCGATTTCCAATCTTGTCAGGGAGAAAACCGTTCTGATTATCGCCCATCGGATGAGAACCGTGGCAGGGGCCGACAAAATCGTGGTATTAAAAGACGGCTGCGTGGCCGAGCAGGGAACTCCGGAAGAGCTGATGAAGCAAAATGGGGTATACAGACATATGGCAAAGCTGCAGGGGCAGAGCCTGAGATGGGGAATATAAGCGGTCTGTTTTTAAATGGCGGGAGGCGGCAGGGATGCACGCCTTCCGCCATGCGTTTTTTGATGCGTTTCTCTTATTGATATGACATGACAGACAGTTGTCATGTTACGTTTGGTAAAATAAGACATCAAAAGACACAAAAAGGAGGAATAGGTTATGGCAGAGTCGAGATGCGGTATTTTATGCGGAGAATGTGAATATAAAGAGCAGATGGGGTGTAAAGGCTGCATATATATTGACAAACCGTTCTGGGGTGAAAGCTGCCCCTTAAAAGTCTGCTGTGAGGAGAAAGAACAGGAGCACTGCGGACTGTGCGGTGAATTTCCGTGCGGCCTGCTGAAGCAGTTTGCGTACGATGAGCAGCAGGGAGACGATGGTAAACGCATTGAACAGTGCAGATGCTGGGCTGGAGACAGACAGTAAAACCGGATATCGCGTGAGAGGGTCTGCCTTCCGTGCAGGGGCTATATTGCTGTACGGGAGGCGGGCCTGTTTTAAACGGTAGAAAGAGAAAAAAGGGAGTTCTGACAATATTGATAATAATTA
>CATWBR010000108.1 GCA_958349075.1 uncultured Clostridium sp. | reverse complement strand
TGATTTTTATATGAAACAGTAGTATACTGCCTACATATCCAACTATTCGTGAAAGTCTACTTTATCGAATAGTTCCACATCAAACATACAAAGGAGCCAATTACTCTATGAAAATCCAACGTCTGCTCAGTCTAACCCGCCAGGCCATTGATGACTACGGCCTGATACGGCCCGGTGATAAAATTGCGGTCGGCATCTCCGGGGGTAAGGACAGCCTGACCCTGCTTTATGCATTACAGGGCCTTCAGAAGTTTTATCCTAATAAATTTAATTTATGTGCGATTACCGTTGATTTAGGATTCGGCGATTTCGATTTATCGCCTGTACAAGCGCTCTGTAAAGAATTATCCGTGGAATATACGGTTGTACCTACGGAAATTGGAAAAATCCTTTTCGACACCCGCAAAGAATCCAATCCCTGTGCGCTGTGCGCCAAAATGAGAAAAGGCGCCCTGAATGAGGCTGCCATACGTCTTGGCTGCAATAAAATTGCCTATGCACATCACCGCGACGATTTAATCGAAACGATGCTTTTATCCCTGATCTATGAAGGCCGTTTCTATTCTTTTTCCCCGGAAACATTTCTGGACCGTACGGGGATTACGGTAATCAGACCTATGATATATGTAAATGAAGCCGATGTCATAGGATTTAAGAACCGGTATCAACTGCCGGTATGCAAAAATCCCTGTCCGGTGGACGGAAAAACAAAACGCGAATATGTTAAACAATTAACAAAGCAACTGAACCTCGATGCTCCAGGCGTAAAAGAACGCTTTTTCCATGCTATTACCGAAGGCAATATTGAGGGTTGGCCGCAAAAACGCCGGTAACACCGAAGAAGGAGTTGATTTTATATGGGAAAGCCACTCTCTTACCATGAGCAGGAAACACTTGAGAATACAAAAAGGCTGCGCCAGATGATGAAGGAACTTCCGCCCTTCTGCGCCGATTTTTTCCGGGGAATCGAACCGCGTACCTCCTCCAGGACAAGAATTGCCTACGCCTACGACCTAAAGACTTTTTTCGAATTTTTAAAGAAACAGAATCCTCTTTTTTCAGACTATAAAATGCAGGACTTCTCTCTCTCTGTCCTGGATGAGATCCAACTGATGGATTTGGAAGAATACATGGAATTCCTGAAATGCTATTCCACGGACAAAAAAGAGGAGCTTGTCAACACGGAACGCGGCATTATGCGGAAAATGTCCTCTTTAAAGAGCTTTTACAATTACTTTTACCGCAGGGAACGCATTAAAAACAATCCGGCCGCCCTGGTAGAACTTCCCAGGCTGCACGAGAAGGAAATTATCCGTCTGGAAGTTGATGAGGTTGCAAAGCTCCTGGATCAGGTGGACGAAGGCGGCCGCCTGACGGAAAAACAGCGGGAGTTTCATGTGAAGACACGTCTTCGCGATCTGGCCCTGATGACCCTTCTCCTGGGAACCGGAATCCGTGTTTCGGAATGTGTCGGCCTGAACCTGTACGACATTGATTTTGAAACGGGAGGCCTAAGAATCCACCGCAAAGGCGGTAAAGAGGTTATTATCTACTTTGGTTCCGAAGTTGAATTCGCCCTGAAAGATTATATTGATGAACGGAAACACGTGACAGCCGAGCCCGGCCATGAATCCGCCCTCTTCCTCTCTCTGCAGAGAAAACGGATGAATGTGAGGAGTGTGGAAAATCTCGTAAAAAAATACGCCCGCATCGTGACTCCCCTAAAAACCATAACGCCTCACAAACTCAGGAGCACATACGGCACCAGCCTTTACCGTGAAACCGGTGATATTTACCTGGTTGCCGATGTGCTGGGACATTCGGATGTGAATACGACCAAAAAGCACTACGCCGCGCTGGAGGACGAGCGCCGGCGCAGTGCGCGAAATAAAGTGCAGCTAAGGGATAATTAGTCTTTATTTCCAAAATTCTGCCTCTTTCCTTCCTCCAAATGTGTCAATTGCACCGGACAGTATGCGGAACAGAAACCGGCAGAATGGCCCTGCCACAAATATCTGAAGAGGATACGATGTGAATAAAAAAATAAATGCCCTCCACCGTCTGACATGGGTGGAGGGACATTTATTGTCCATAAGAATATGAAATTGTTGTTTTGTAACATTCCATTTTATCTATTCTACGGTAAAAACATAAAGAACAAAAGCTCTGCCTTCTCTCACTGCTGCACCCCAATAATTTCCATCACAGTCCCCAGCGCATCATCCGTCTCGATATCCGGCACAGTTCCGTGCTCCATGTTGCAGCTCCCATCGGAA
Source organism: uncultured Clostridium sp. (assembly GCA_958349075.1). Lineage (GTDB taxonomy): Bacteria > Bacillota > Clostridia > Lachnospirales > Lachnospiraceae > Otoolea. The sequence goes on along the minus strand of CATWBR010000108.1, from coordinate 8,906 downwards.
TTCAGGCAGTATTCCACATCAAACACCATCAGCAGATGGCTTTCCGGCAGTTCATACCACACCGGGCCTCCGCTGTCCGAACCACCCGTCGTCCGGCCGACCAGCGTTGCAAAACCGCTCTCCTTACAGAACACCGCAAATGCCTCTGACGAGGAGAACACATTGGGACTCGTAAGCACCCATATTTTGCCCCTGAACAGCTTATCATCAAATTCAGGTTCTATCGTGTCGCTGATTTCCCTTGCAAAGGCCATGCCTGCCATGTCTTCTTCGGGCAGACGGTTCAGTTTTGGATCGTTTTTAATATCCTCCACACTTATGGAGGAATCGCGATACATGGAACCGTAAAACCGTCTGCTCAGCTCGTCATCCTCCATCATCCGAAGTGTTCGGTACTCTGCAGGAGCAGTGATATTCGGCCGGACAAAAGCCTCTTCCCAGTAGACGGTATTTCCGCCGCCGTTATTTTGGATATCAATAATCAGATGGTCATAATCCCTGACTTCGTTCAAAAAACTGCTTATTTTCGGCAGGTCTTCTTCCATCATTCCATCCTCGAAGGAATCCACCTTTATGTAAGCAGCCTTGTGCTCCTCGGACAGTATTTCCGTAACCAGATTCGGCTCAGCCAAATCTTTTGAAACCATAGATGTGTCTGTATCCCCTATACTATCTGTTCCATCCGGAGTTTCAGCCTCTGTCTCCGGAGGCATATCCGGCAGGAGCGTCAACAGATAATCGTAATATTCATAGAATGCGTTGACCTCCGGCTTACGGCCCAAATCGACCCAGGGCTGCAAATCCGGCATCTCACTCAGGTACTTCTCATTGGCGCTTCTAAAATCACGGAAATAGTGGGGATTTAATATCCCGACATGGCCGGTTGTGCCGCAAACATCGTAAAGACTGTTCGAGATAATCTCGATAAACTTCCACATGGCGGCGTCGCCGTCCAAATCCATATCCTCAATCTGTTTTCTGTAATCATCAATGACATCGTCATAGTAATGCGGGTTTTCAGGGTTGCTGCGGCTTAGCACTCCCCAGAACGGATAGCTCTGTCCCATTACGGTCCACATGTTATTATAATCGGACAACATCTCTTCCTTTGACAGAACCATATCCGCATGGGTGCCGGACGCGGTTGTCTCCACGGAAGCAGGTTCGGTTTTCTGGGCAGGGGCTGATGACGGGCTGCAGGCGGAAAGGGAAATTGCCGCAATGCAGGCAGCCGCACAGGCGTTTATGATTCGTTTCAAATGGCTACCTCCTGATTCTCTCTTTTGTGCACATTATACCATAACTTACCGGTTACAGACAGTATTCCGTATGGGGAACATCGTATTTTGCAAAAAAAATCCCGGTTAAGATGCATTGTGCAGGAAAATCCCGATTTAAACGCGCAGAAAATGTATAACACTTTTTACTTCTGTACGGCCAGCCCGGACTGACCGGTTCGGCCATCTGCTTTCCTTTTAAATCCCTCCATGATATAATAACAGCACCAGAGAGTGTCTTAAAATTCATTCCCGCAATTTGAAGGCACCCTCTAGAACACTCCAAGGAGAATTTACATGCATTATGACTGTCTTATCGTGGATGATGAGCTGGCCATCGCTCAGTCCACCAGTGAATATTTTAACCTGTTTGAGGTTTCCTCGGCCTATGTGACGGGCTATGGGGAATGTCTCGATTTTTTGAGGGAAAACACAGTATCCGTCCTGCTTCTCGACATCAATCTTGGCGAACAGTCCGGTTTTGCCCTTTGCAAGAAGCTGAGGGAAAATCTGGACATCCCGATTCTTTTTATCAGCGCCAGAACAAGCGATGACGATATTCTGACCGCCCTGAATATCGGGGGCGACGACTATATTCAGAAACCGTACACCCTGAGCATTCTTCTTGCGAAGGTGAAGGCTGTGCTGAAGCGCTGCGCACAGACGGCGGCTTCGGACAGCCGTCCCCTGACGAGCGGACGTGTCACCATTGATTTGCCGGGACATAAGGTCTTTGTGGACGGAGAACTCATCCGTCTGAAGGAGATGGAATTTAAGCTCCTGGTTTATCTGGCCCAAAATCCGGGACGTGTGATCCCAAAAGAAGAACTGCTCGGCCAGGTCTGGCCGGATCCCTATGTCGGGGAAGGAACTCTGTCGGTCCACATCCGCCATCTGCGGGAAAAGATTGAGAAAGATCCCAACCATCCGGAACGGATCGCAACCGTCTGGGGCACCGGATACCGTTTTGATGCGGAGGAAAGCATATGATCCGTAAAAGATGGCTCATCACGGCCCTCATTCTGTATCTTCTTCTGGGCGGTGTGGTTCTCCACTCTCTCACTGACGGCATCCGTGAAACACCGGTCGATACGGTAGCGGTCAACCGTATTGTGCGTGGGACATCAGATGCCTGGGAATCCGGACAGTTCGAAAATTTTGGCGGAATTTCAGAGGTGGACGGGATTTCTTATGATTACTCGGTTCTGGACAACCGGGGAACGCTGCTTTTTGCCACTTCCGATGCAGCGCCATCCTCGGTCCATGATGCCGTTTTAAACCATCAGACCGTCCTTAATGTGGAGTCTGACGGTATTATCGTGGGTAAGGTTCTGATTCGTACCTCCTACGATGATCTCCTGGCAAAGAGCCGGAGGCAGCTCACAACCTCCGCCCTCTTTTTCCTGGCGTTTATGGCCGTTCCGGCCGTCCTCTATCTCTTATACTTAAACCGCAGTATCATCCGCCCCTTTCTGGAACTGAAGGACTTTGCCCGCCATGTGGCTTCCGGTAATCTGGACCTTCCACTGCCGATGGACCGCGGTCATATTTTCGGGGCGTTTACCGAGAGCTTTGATCTGATGCGCGAACAGCTCAGGGAAGCCAGACAGCGGGAGGCTGAGGCAGACAGAAGTAAAAAAGAACTGATTGCCTCCCTGAGCCACGATATCAAGACACCGGTGGCCTCCATCAAGCTGATCAGCGAACTGCTGCTGGCCACGGAGGCTGAGGGAAAGACCAGGGATAAAATCGGGACCATCTACGAAAAATCGGGGCAGATTGATCGCCTGGTCACCAATTTATTCCAGGCATCCCTGGAAGATTTGGGTAAAATGACGGTAAATCCGGCCGAGGAAAGCAGTGAGCTTCTGGCTCCGATAATTCGTGACGCCGATTACTGTGAGCGGGTACATCTCGATCCGGTTCCGGGCTGTCTTCTTTTTATGGATACCCTGCGTATATCACAGGTCATCGATAATATCATCCACAATTCATACAAATATGCAGACACGGCCATCCATGTCTCATCCACTATGACCGGAAGCGGACTGGCATTAATGTTCCGGGACTTCGGAAAGGGAGTCCCCGATGAGGAACTCCCTTTCCTGTTTCAAAAATATTACCGCGGAAGCCGTCAGGCCGAAGAAAAGGCCGAAGGCTCCGGACTGGGTCTCTACATCTCCCGTCTTCTGATGGAGCAGATGGGCGGCGATATCCAATGCCGTAATCTTGAGGACGGATTCTCCGTGGATGTGCTGATCCCCTTTGCCGGCGCTTAAGGACATTCTGTGCGTTACTGAACCGCCGGCGCTACGATAAATTCATCTCCTGTCTCCCCCGCAAACGCGATCAGGCCCTTTGCAGGAAGCAGGAAGGGTTCGCCGTCACCTATCAGCCAGGAACTGGCCACACACTTCATCTTTTTTCCGCTGTGGTCGTAGACATACCATGCGCCGGAATCCGGTTTTATTATAGATACCGGATGTCCCTCCTGCTCTTGTCCGAATGTTCTCCACCTGGTATCTCCATCCTCCCCTATCACTACAGGCCGATCTCCCACAGTGAGGATAGCCGCTCCGTCCTCGCGGATAAAACGATAGCTCTCATTTCTGAGATACACGTTCCCCTCCCGTGTTTCGATGTGGTAATCGCTCAAATCTCTGCCCGCCTGCCCCGGGATTTTCTGGAAAAATTCGGCCTTATCCTCCGAAGTAATGGCCGCCATCCGCAGCTCATTTGCATCAAAGGTAAGATACCCGGCCGGTTCTTCCCCCACCAGCGGCTCCACCATAAAGTGAGACAGGTAAAAGGAGGATGTACTCTTCTCGCTCACCAGATAGAACTCTTTTTCATTCTGTTCCCTCCACATTTCCGGGACCGCTTTTTGCTTTGTGACTTCTGTTTCAGCCCGCCGTTCCGCGCTCTGAACCTCTGTAAGCTGTTCCGCCACCGGCAGATAAACCGCCGTGCTTCCCAGCTTCGGGTATGTTTCAAAAGTACCTGACATCAGACGGTTTATCCCGTCCTCTCCCCTCCTGAATTCCAGGAAAGTCTTCCCTGTCCGGCCGTTGCTGCTCCTTACAAGCTGCCCCGACATATCCATATAATTTCCGTTTGCAGAGTAAAAGCGGCCGTCGTTTCGGTAAGTATAGACCTGGCTTTTGTCACGGCCTGTGCCGCGGCTTTCCAGGGTCAGGGTTCCGTCCTGCTCTATGGAGAGCGACAAAAGTCCGCTCCCTGCATAGAGTCCGCCGCATTCCATGAGTTCTTTCGTAATTTCCCCCGCAGCCTCTGTCTCTGCTCCGGCCATCATATCCTCCGGCCCCCTGACAATCCGCCCGGTCTCCTCCAGATATTCCATCAGAATTTCCTGCGCAGCAAGCTGGGCGGCCACACTGGAACCGCCGCTTGTTACCACAGCGCAGGACGCATTTTCTTCAGGCAGAACGGTCAAACTTGAATGGTAAAACATGGTGTCTCCGCCCTTGACCAGAGCCCTGATACCGTAACGGCTGAACGGATAGGTATCCACACTGTCCCAGCCAAGCCCGTAAGACAGCGTGGAATCGATATGCTCCGGATTCGCCGCCGCTTCATAGGAACTCTTCTCCATCTCCCGGACGGCCTGCTGCGGCAGAATTCCCGCCGCCGTCCCCTGATCCCTCATAAAAAGGCGGGAAAACCGGCATAAATCCACTGCTGTGGCATAAACTCCCCCGCTTCCGATGACATTAGCCATCTCTGGCGGCAAAGGCTCTCCGGTCTGAGGATCATACACCACAGCCGCACGTTTGAGAATATCCGGTGTCTGCGGCGTAGCAAAATTTTCAAGCCCGAGAGGAACTGCAAATTCATGTTCTATATACTCCGTAAAGCTCATGCCGCTGACACGCTCCACCAGGAGTTCCGCCAGGGTAAAACCATCGTTGCAGTAGGTGGAAAATTCTCCCGGATCGGCTTTCAGCCTCTGTGTTTTCAGTTTTTTAAGAAGCGTATCGTGATTGTAGGTATCAGAATCTCCCAGTAGCATGGAATTCGTAAGCGTTCCGCCCTGGAGGCCGGAACTGTGGTTTAAAAGCATACGCGGAGTAATCAGGACATAGCGCGGATCCCCCATTTCAAATTCCGGCAGATAACGGACAAGCGGTTCGTCAAGTGACAGTTTTCCTTCCCCGGCCAGTTTCATGACGGCCGCGGTTACTATCACCTTGCTGGTAGAACCGATGCCGTAGAGTTTTTCCCTGCTTTGGACCGGCTTTGTCCCGCTGTCTTCATAAGACGCAGCCAAAACGTCCCCGGCATGGCCGGATAAGGACAGTACGGCAGCCAGACCGAGCGCAGCGGCCCCCTTTTTCCATCTGTTTTTCATAGTATTATTCCTCCGTCAGCAGCCCATAGACTGTGATTCCCTTAATTTTCCGAGCCAGCGCCATGGAGATGAGAAACGCGGCAGCCACGATGGTAATTCCCGTACCGGCCATCAGACAGGGATTGATTGCCATCTTCAGATTGGAGATGCCAAGCTGTTCGAACAGAACGCTGGCCAGTCGGTTGACGCCCACGGAGGCCAGAATGCTGCCGAGCAGGGTTCCCCCCACCGAAACAGGAAGAAAACTGGATGCAATCATTTCCATCAACTGGCGATCCGTATATCCCATCGCTTTGTAGATTCCGAACTCCGTCCTCTGCCGCACCAGGATAGACCGTATTACCATGTAGAGTACCAGGACAATCATAAAAAATGTTCCGGACAGAATGACAACCGACATTACTCCGATGGAGGAAGCGATTGTGTCCACATTGCTGACAAACAGTTTGCGGTTATTTTCAATCCGGTCGATCACAAAGCTGTCCGTGCTGCCGGAAAGCACAATCTCCCCGTCCACCATCAGGGCATACTGGGCACTGTCCACGCCGTAGGAGGACAAAAGCGCGGCCATTTTCTCTCCGGCCTTCCTCGCAGCATCCTTCTCCCTCTGTTCTTCCACCGTACTTCCCGAGGGTGACAGTACCTCAAACCGCTGTTCCATTTTCCTGATAAAATCCTCTATAACGATTCCCGGTTCCAGATAGACAGAGATTGTGTGCTTCTTATAGAACGGAGAGACCCGCTTCATCCCGTCCAGGTTTAAATAGCACTGACGGCCAAAATTGCTCATACTCTGCCCCAGGCCGCTGATTACATATTCTGCCACGCCCTGCTCCGTCTGGACGCTGACCGTGTCGCCGACCGACTTTCCCCATGCCTTGGCAAGCACACCGGTGATGGCAATCTCATTATCATACTTCGGGAAGCTTCCCTCGTAGACTTCCACCATCTCCATCTTGCCGAAATCATCGGACAGATAGGAAGTCAGGAGTTCTCCATTTACCTTGGCCGATCCCGTCTCGTAGAGATTCGTCTTACTCACTCCGTCCATGGCCTCTATCTCTGAAACCAGGGCGTCGTAATCCGTGTGGGGCGCCGTATAAACCATGATATCGCTGATTTCAAACCCGGTCAGTTTCCGGACCAGTTGATCGTCCTTTCCCATGTTCCACCAGGTGATTATTGCAAACCCGCAGGCAAAGGCAACCCCTGTAAAGATACAGCCCACCATCAGATACGTCTTTTTCTGGAACATCATATTTTTAATTCCCAGAGTCATCGGCAGTTTCCCTGCCGTCCGTTCCAGAGGGAAATAATTCCTGTCAAAGCTATGGCTCTTCATTCCACCGCGCAGCGCCTCAATCGGAGGGATTTTTGCAGCCCTTCCCGCCGCTTTTACAGATACGAGCAGAACAATTCCCATGATTGCAAGGGCGCTGAGCATGTCTGTGCCGCCGTGCGGGCCGCCGGTCCACGAGACGCCCACCGAGCTGGTGATAATTCCTCCCAGCCCGGCAATGACCCCATAGGAAGCCAGGACTCCGAGAACCGTGCCTATTGTACTGATAATCAGGAATTCCACGGCAATGGACCATCTGATCTGGTTTCCGGTATATCCGATAGCGCTCATGGCTCCCAGGCTGCTCATCTGGGCCTCAATATGATTGCGGATGTGGAACCGCATGACAATCACGGCCACCAGCACCATCAGGAATGAAAAAATAAACAGCACGGCCGACAAAAGACTGACCACCATTGTGCTGCCCTGCCGCATCTCATTGATAGAAAAATCCATCACTTCCGAGGTCAGGGAAATAGCTTCTATATCGATATCCGTATTTTCCTTGAAATCCCTACGGATTGCTTCCACATCCCCCTGATTTTTTGCACGTACCTTAATCAGATATCCGCCGCCTGTCATCTCAAAAAGCCTTTCATAGGTCTTCTGCGGCACATAGATATCCACCAGGCTGCTCACGGAGGACTGAAACCATGTAGACTGTGTAAAACCGGCAATCTCAAATTCCAGAATCTGCTTATTGCATTCTAAAACCAGCTTGCTGCCCAGACGGTATCCCATATCCTTGAAAAACACCGGGACATATACGGCCATGTCGCCTGCCGCATCCGTCTGTTCCGTGATCTCATACCCTTTGGCCAGATCCTTGCCTTCCATCGGAATAAAATCGGGAGAAATAACTCCCCCATCCGGAAAGCTTGCCATATTCATTATTACCGCTTCCACTGTCTCTGCCGATTCCACGCGGCTGTCCTCCAGGAAATAGTCCAGATATTCATCCTCGTAGGAATTACCCATAAACCGGACAATGTAGTGGGCTCCGTTTAACCGGTCGTTCTCCCGGTCATAAAAACTCCCCACTCCGGCCAGCAGGGTGAGCCCCACGTCGAACATGGCTGCGGCCAGCATTATCAGGATACCCATGGAAACGGCAACTCCCCTTTTCTTTCGGATACCGGCACGGGCAATCATCCAAACTGCCATATCACCACCCCATTTCATCTAAAAATGCTCCCAGCTTCTGATGGCGTGCCCCATCGCCGTGTTCATACATTCCCAGCAGACACTCCCCGCAGACCATACCATCCTTCAGATACAGGATCCGGTTCGCCCGCCTGGCCGTTTTCACATCATGGGTCACCACAACCAGGCTCTGCCCCTGCCGGTTAAGCTCCGTCAACGTGTTGAGGACCTGGGTTCCAAAGGACGAATTTAAGGCTCCTGTAGGTTCGTCCGCAAATATCATTTTCGGTTCATTGATTAATGCCCGTACAATCCCCACTCTCTGTGCTTCCCCTCCGGAAAGCTGAGCCGGGAATTTCCCCAGATCCGCTTCTAGGATACCGGCCTGAGAAAGAAGCAGTTTTGCCCTGACGGCCGTCTTTCTGCGGTCGCGGCTTATCAAAAGGCCGGCTGCCAGCACATTGTCCAGTACACTCATATTATCGAGCAGATGAATCTGCTGAAAGACAAAGCCGCAGTTTTTTCTGCGGAATACCGCCAGCTCACTGACGTTCATCCCCGTGATCTCCGTATCCCCGTAACGTACGGTCCCAAGCGTCGGACGGTCCATCCCCGACAATGCATAGAGAAGGGTGGATTTTCCCGAACCGGAAGCCCCCATAATCACGGTAAAGTCTCCCTTGTATATACTCAAGTCCAGGTTCCTTAAAACGTGCTGCTGGCGGCCGCCGGAAGAAAACGTTTTACATAATTTATTTGTCTCTATGATACTCTGTTT
>CATWBR010000107.1 GCA_958349075.1 uncultured Clostridium sp. | reverse complement strand
AGCCTGTTCTCAGAATAGCACAATTTGGGGTGACTGTCAAACAGTTTTATGGGAAATTCAGGGAATTTCAGGGAAAATTCAATCATTTTAAGATATACGGGTATTTATGGTAAAAGTGAATGGAAAAAAAGGGATTCCGGGGTTGAAATACGGTGAGAAAAAGAGAAAAAAGAAGAGGAGAAACGTGGTTGATAAAAGGAGAGCGCTGTTGTAAAATAAGTATCAGGCGATATCCGGGGGAGTCAGAACCTTACGGATAAATCGGATGCGCGTTAAGCGGGGAGAAAATCATGAATCTTTGGAATGCAGTCCATCATTTCAGGACAATAACGAGACATAAGCAGATGGTCATGGAGAATTGTTTTAAAGTGGGACTCTATAAACAGGGCCTGCTCCACGATCTGTCTAAATATTCCTGGGAGGAATTTAAAATAGGGGTAAAATACTACCAGGGAGACAGAAGCCCCAATGCGGCGGAAAAGGAAGAAAAAGGCTATTCTGTTGCCTGGCTGCACCATAAGGGAAGAAACAAGCATCATTTTGAGTACTGGATTGATTTCGCGCCCAATAAGGAGGACGGCCTGATTGGGAATGAGATGCCTCTGAGCTATCTGGTGGAGATGGTGATGGATCGGATTGCCGCCTCCAAGGTCTACAAGGGCGACGAATACACGGACGCCTGCCCCTGGGAATATTATAACCGGGGAATGGACTACATGGTGATGCATAAGAAAACCAGGGTACAGTTGGAAAAACTTCTTCTGATGCTGAAAGACGAGGGAGAAGAAAAAACATTTGACTATATCAGGAAACTGCTGCGCTACAGGAAGGGAAAGTGATTCCTTCCGGGCGGAGAGACGTGAAAACGGCGAAGAAAAAGCAAGGCTCAATCTGCTTTCTCTCCGCCGTATTATATTTGTTTCTGCTGTTTATATTTACTTTTGCCGTTCGATATCCGCTTTGCTCAGGTTCGCATCCGTCTCAGCCGATGAACCGCGTAAGGACTGCATCCAGATACCGGACGGCGGTGTCCTCTGAGAATAACTCCGGCTGATAAGCTACATAGGTGAGCTTGTCTTTGTAATCGGATTTAAGACAGCCGTCCCAGATCCCGCAGGGCTGGGGAATGAAGGTGCCGGATACCCTGGTATAGCAGGTTTTTGCGGTGGCCTTCTTTTTTGCGCCCTTTTCCACGTACTGACCGACGCTCTTGTGGATTGCATTATCTTCATACACCAGATAGACATAGTTCTGGTAGTCGGGATAAAAGTGCTTCAGTTCCCCCTCAAAGAGCGGAACCGTGACGGTCAAAAGCCGTCCGGAAAAATCCAGGGCGTACGGACTGCAGTCCGACTGGACCGGTACGGGCAGCGGGATCGTGCTCTCATAACAGAGCTTCAGTTCTTTTACCGGAGAGCCGAAGGCATCTTTCACCTCGCACAGTTCCTGTCCTGCATAGGCAAAACTTTCCCTGAGAAAATCGTGATAAAAAAGAATCGGAAGAATGGAAGGCATTCCCTTCAAATCATCCTCATTATGAAGAATCAGCAGCCGGTACAGAAAATCCTTATGGGTGACGAGATAATCTTTGTATACCTCGATAAGCTGTCCCCCGTTGTACTGGTCCTCACGGCAGATCCCGAGAAAACACTCAATGCTTTTCTGCTTCATGTTCTCAAGTCCCAGAAGCTTTTTATACGGTTTGACGATCCTGTAGATGTCAATACTCTCTATCTTCTGAAAATCGTATTCCAGATCATAGGCCCGGCACCGTTTCAACAGGTAAGGAATATCAAAACCGTCTCCGTTAAAATGAATCAGGAAACGGAACTGTTCCATAAATTTAAAGAATGCATGAAGGAGTTCCTCCTCCGCATTCAGAGTGTCGGCAAACCACTGAATTAAGTACCAGTCTCCTTCCCGGTAATACGTACAGCCGATCAGGTACAGTGTAGAATAATCACCAGAGAACCCGGTGGTCTCAATATCAAAAAACAACAGCTTTTTAAGCTCGCCGATTGAGTCGAGCGGATATGTAATTTCCAGATCTACTTTCTTCTCTATTGTAATCATGCAGATAACTTCCTCCGGTAAAAATGCGGGTATTGGTTGAAATGGGTATGGATCATATTATATTAGGAAAAACAGGGAAAGTAAAGATTTAGTTGAGGTGCGGGGACGTCTCTGTAAGACGGCGGACGGGGTGGTGGGAGGTTGTATATGAGTCTTCAGTCCCGATGGTTAGTTGTCGTGAGGGGGGAATCCGGAGAAAAAAATTCCTGCGGGGACACGCTCCCGCTTGTGAAGCGCACAGCGGATGCTAAGACGTCAAAGGACGCCGTCCAAGCACCGGTGGGCTTCAATGTCCCCTTCGGAAAGTTTTTCTCCTTCCTTCCCCGGGCAGGTTGTCGACAGGACTAAAGACTCCGCGAAGGTTATTGCCCCGTCCGCCGGCTTCAGGGGCTGATTGTCTCTTTCGTCAAGTGCGGAGGGAGGTATTGTCGCGGCCACTATGTAATCGTGAACCTGGGAGTCCATCGGCACTTACCGAGGTTTTTTCGAGGTTAGTGTCCGTTATGTACTCCAAAGAGCGCAAGCGTTTCCCGCAGGAACTTTTTCTGCCCGGATTCCCACCCGCGACAACCTTCAAACCGGGACTGAAGACTCATCCCCTCCCTCTCACCATCCCGAACCCCGACCGTCCCGGCTGCGTTCTCCCTCCTCAACGAAAGCCCCCAGAATATTTGTTCGACACACCTTGCATTGCTTTCCTGCGTATGGTATGATATTGAGGATAGTAACTTCCGTTAAAACAGCATGAAACCGGGGGTAAATCAGCCGGAAGATGCAGTGCCTTATACGGTAATATAAGGCGTCCGCGAGGTTACAAACTGGTAAAACAAAGCGATAAATACGCAGAATAAAGCGGCAAAGAAGGAGAAAAACCGTGATTTCATATGTGAAGGGAGCTCTGGCGGATAAGTCGGGCGACAGGATTGTAGTAGAAGCGGGTCCGGTGGGGCTTGGAATCTGCGTGCCGCTCTCCGTACTGGAGGTGCTTCCGCCCCTGGGTGAAGAAGTGAAGATATATACATACCTGCAGGTCAGGGAGGATGATTTAAGCCTTTACGGCTTCCTGAACCGCCAGGATTTGGAGATGTTTAAACAATTAATCGGCGTCAACGGAATCGGCCCCAAAGGGGCGCTGGGAATCCTGTCGGCGCTCCGGCCGGATGATCTGCGGCTTGCGATCCTCACCGGGGATGCCAAGGCAATTTCAAAGGCTCCCGGAGTTGGAGCGAAGACGGCACAGAGGATTATCCTCGATCTGAAGGACAAGGTCAGCGCGGAGGAGATGCTCGCGGGAATAGCAGGCATGGAAGAGGAGAGAACTGCCGTGCCTCTGACGAAGGAAGCGGGCAGAGAAGCAGTGGAAGCGCTGGTGGCCCTCGGATATACGAATCTGGAGGCATCAAAGGCAGTGAAGAGTGTACAGATAACGGACGATATGGATGCGGAGGCAGTACTCAAGGCATCCCTCAAGTTTCTGGCATTTTTATAAGAGTGGGAGAGCGGGAAGTGCAATATGAGCAGGAGAATTATTACAACTGAGATTACGGAAGAGGACGAGCGCATAGAGAGCAGCCTGCGGCCCCAGTATTTGAGTGAATACATTGGCCAGGAAAAGATAAAATCCACACTGAAGGTTTTCATAGACGCAGCCAAGTCGAGGGGTGAAGCTCTCGATCATGTCCTGTTTTACGGGCCTCCGGGCCTCGGCAAGACGACGCTCTGCGGAATTATCGCCAATGAGATGGGTGTGAAGATGAAGGTGACCTCCGGACCGGCGATCGAGAAACCGGGTGAGATTGCGGCAATACTGAACGGTCTCCAGGAGGGAGACGTCCTCTTTGTGGATGAGATTCACCGTCTGAACCGGCAGGTGGAGGAAGTCCTCTATCCTGCGATGGAGGATTATGCGATCGATATTATGCTGGGAAAAGATTCAACCGCCCGTTCGATCCGTTTGGAACTTCCGAAGTTTACGCTCGTTGGGGCAACCACCCGGGCGGGACTTCTGACGGCACCTCTCCGGGACAGGTTCGGCATTGTCCAGAAGATGGATTTTTACATGCCGGAGGAGTTAAAGACCATCATTCTCCGCTCTGCGAGAGTGATGAATGTGGAGATAGAAGAGCGGGGAGCATACGAGATTGCGAGACGCTCCCGGGGTACGCCAAGGCTTGCCAACCGTCTTCTTAAGCGGGTAAGGGATTTTGCCCAGGTGAAGTATGACGGGGTGATTACAAAGGAAGTCGCGGATTTTGCCCTGGATATTCTGGATGTGGATAAACTGGGCCTGGATAATAACGACCGGGCAATCCTTACGATTATGATTGAGAAATTTTCAGGAGGTCCCGTGGGACTGGACACCCTGGCGGCAGCTCTCGGAGAGGATTCCGGGACGCTTGAGGATGTCTATGAACCGTATCTTCTGATGAATGGATTCATTAACAGGACGCCGAGGGGCAGGGTAGCGACGGAAGCCGCCTATCATCACCTGGGACTGCAGTAACAGATAGATTACAGTAACTGTTTGATTGGTATTGAACGGTTCCAAATTACAAATGAAAGAGAAGATGGAAAAGATGGGTTCCAAGAATTATACAGACGTTTTAATTGCCGGAAAAATATATACACTGGGCGGTCTGGAGGAAGAGAGCTACCTTCAGCAGGTCGCCAGCTAATTAAATGACAAGATTGCCGGCCTGCAGAGACAGGACGGTTTCAGGAAGCAGCCGGAAGATTATCAGAATGTGATGACATACTTAAATATTGCCGATGACTATTTCAAGGAGCGTGAGCACGCCGGACTTCTGGCCGCCCAGAAAGAGGAGCTGGAAAAGGAGACGTACCGCCTGAAACACGAGCTGGTCAGCACACAGATGAAGCTGGAGGCAATAAAGGTGGAACTTGAAAAATATAAGACGCTGGAGGCTCTGGAGAGCGCCCGCGGCAGGGACGCGGAGCAGGAACAGCAGGCGGAGTAGCGAAGCCACGGAGTGGCCGCGCACATTCACAGATAGAAGAGGGCTGATGGAAACGCAGAATCCTGAGAGGGCTTTGCGGTACATCAGCCTGTCGTTTTTTATAGAATGGAGTTTGCATTTATGAAGAAAAAAGTAGAGATTCTGGCTCCGGCCGGGTCATTTGAAAGTATGAAGGCGGCCGTGGCGGCCGGTGCGGATGCCGTTTATATCGGCGGCAGCCGTTTCGGCGCCAGGGCTTATGCCGACAATCCCGACGAAGACAGGATGCTGGAGGCAATCGACTATGTTCATCTGCATGGCTGCCGGCTCTATATGACGGTAAACACACTGGTAAAGGAAAGGGAACTGGATGGTTTGTACGGGTATCTGGAGCCTTACTACAGACAGGGACTGGACGCGGTGATTGTTCAGGATATGGGAGTTTTTTCCTATATCAGAGAGCATTTTCCGGACCTTCCGGTTCATGCCAGCACCCAGATGACGATAACCGGCCCACGGGGAGCCGGACTGATGATGAAGCTTGGAGCCGCCCGGATTGTCACGGCCAGGGAACTGTCACTGCGGGAAATAAAGGAAATCCATGATGAAACGGGAGCTGAGATAGAGAGCTTTGTCCACGGAGCGCTGTGCTACTGTTACTCCGGGCAGTGTCTGTTCAGCAGCCTGATCGGCGGACGCAGCGGCAACAGGGGAAGATGCGCCCAGACCTGCCGCCTTCCGTTTGATGTAAAACAGGAAGGAAAAACGTTAAATAACAAAGACGAACGCTACGTCCTGAGCCTGAAAGATCTTTGCACCCTGGACATCCTGCCGGATCTCATCGAAGCAGGCGTATATTCGATGAAAATCGAAGGCCGGATGAAGAGCCCCCGTTATACGGCGGGAGTGGTAAGCATATACAGAAAATATGCGGATCTCTATCTGGAGAAGGGCAGGGAAGGTTACCGCGTCGACGCGGCGGACAGGAAGAAACTCCTGGATCTCTTTGACCGCGGAGGCCAGACCGAAGGATATTACAGGCAGCACAATGGCCGTGATATGGTCGTTATGAAGGAAAAACCGGCTTTCCGGGAAGAGAACAGGGAACTGTACCGGTATCTGGATGAGACTTATGTGGAGGCCGTTGTCAGAGAACCCGTCACTGGATCAGCCGTTGTCAGGGAGGGAGAACCGCTGTCCCTCACACTTACCTGCAATCGGAAGATGAGGGAGGCGAAGGAGAGCGAAAGCGTATCCGTTACCGTCTCGGGCGGCATGGTCGAAACGGCGAAGAACCAGCCGGCCACGGAGGATAGAATCGCAAAACAGATCGGAAAGACGGGAAACACTCCGTTTTATTTCGAGGATCTCAAGGTGGAAACGGCGGGAGCGCCCTTTGTGCCGATCCAGGAGCTGAACGAATTGAGAAGACAGGCCTTTACGGAACTGGAAGAAAGATTACTGGATCCGTTCAGGAGAGCTTCCGCAGAGAGCGCCGCCGGTGAGCTTCCGGCGAAGAAGAGTGAAGCACGGCCGGATGACGGTGCTAAAGAGACATGCAGGGGAGCTGAAACGGGCGGGGAGAAAGCAACCTACCGTCTTACTGTATCCCTGGAAGAGCCGGAAGCCTTTGAAACGGTCCTGCAGGAGAGTGGAGTAGACAGTATTTACCTGGACAGCGCCTGCTTTGACGCCGCATCCTGGAAAAATGCAGCCGGACGCTGCCACAGGGCGGGAAAGCGCTGCTACCTCACGCTGCCCCACATTTTCAGGGAGGAGGCCTCCCGCTTCTTTGAAGAAAACAGGGAGCTTTTTGCCGGTGCGGGCTTTGACGGCGTGGTTGTCAGGTCTTGGGAGGAAATCGGGCTCATCAGCGGATGGGTGGAAGAATTCCCGGCTCTAAAGGAGCTTACCGTCCTCATGGACTACGGAATTTATACGATGAACCGGGAAGCAGAGAAGATGACGGTGCGGATGGCATCCGGATTCCGGTTCCGTTTTACGCTCCCGGTGGAGCTTAACAGCAGGGAATTAGAGGAGAAGGGATGCTGCGGCAGCGAGCTGATTGTCTACGGACGTCTTCCGATGATGGTGACGGCCCAATGTATGAAGAAGACAGTGGAAGCCTGTACGAAAAAGCCGGAGCTTCTTTCCCTGAAAGACAGAATGGGTAAGGAATTCCCGGTAAAGAACCACTGCCGTTTCTGTTATAATACAATTTACAACTCCAGTCCCCTGTCCCTTTTAAAGGAAAGGAAGATCATAGACAGGCTGGGGCCTGAGAGCCTGAGGCTTAATTTCACCGGCGAGAGCAGGGAAGAAATACGGACTGTGATCAGAGCTTTTTCCGGCTGTTTCCTGGAAGGGAGAGAGACGGAGCTACAGGGAGATTTTACGAGAGGCCATTTTAAACGAGGGATTGAATAGGTGAGAATGTGATTAATCTTGTTACAACATTATCAAAGTATCTGATGATACTGCTGATAGCAATTTACACATACTATAATTTCCGGTTTTTTGCGATGAGGGATGATTATTCCAGGAACAAGGTATGCAGGCTTCAGAATGTTGCCCTGTTTTTTATCCATGTCCTGGCTTATGCGGTGATTTACCTTCGGACGGAAGATGAAAGGACGCTGATGTTTTTCGGCGCCCAGCTTTTGTTTTTCCTGCTGTACCAGGTCTTTTACAGGATGTTTTACCACAATCTGTCCAGGCTGCTGCTCAATAATACCTGTATGCTTCTGTGCGTCAGTTTTATCATGCTGACCAGGATTTCCTTCGACAGGGCAGTCAGACAGTTTGTCATTGTGGCCGTAGCCGCCGTGATTACGATGATTATTCCTTTTATCATCGACAGGACGTGGCAGTTGTCAAAGATTCCGTGGGTATACGGAACCATCGGCCTGCTGCTTCTCCTCACGGTCTGCATCCTGGGAAGTACCAGCTATGGGGCGCAGCTCGCCATCAGTATCGGGGGCTTTTCTTTCCAGCCGTCGGAATTTGTCAAAATCAGTTTTGTTTTCTTTGTGGCAACGATGTTTTACCGCTCCACCGATTTTAGGACGATTGTAATCACGACGGCGGTAGCGGCTGCTCACGTCCTGGTGCTGGTGCTGTCAAAGGATTTGGGAAGCGCCCTCATCTTTTTTGTGACGTATCTTCTGATGCTTTTTATCGCCACATCCAACTGGTTCTATCTTGGGGCCGGCGCGGGCTGCGGTATGGTGGCGGCAATGGCTGCTTATAAGATGTTTTCCCATGTGCGCGTGCGCGTGGAGGCCTGGCAGAATCCCTGGAATGATATTGCAGGGAAGGGATATCAGGTCACCCAGGCTCTGTTTGCCATCGGCACGGGCGGCTGGTTCGGGATGGGACTCTATCAGGGAATGCCGAAAAAGATCCCGGTCGTGGAAAAGGACTTTATCTTCGCCGCCATATCGGAGGAGCTGGGCGGCATCTTTGCGCTCTGCATTATCCTGATCTGTCTGGGCTGTTTTTTACAGTTTATGCTGATTGCCACGAATATGCAGGCCGTATTTTATAAGCTGATTGCATTCGGGCTGGGAACGGTCTATATTGTCCAGGTATTCCTGACCATCGGAGGCGTTATCAAGTTTATCCCGTCCACCGGTGTTACGCTGCCTTTTGTCAGTTACGGAGGAAGTTCTATATTAAGTACATTCATCCTGTTCAGCGTGATTCAGGGGCTCTTTATCCTGAAGAGAAATGAAGAAGAGGAGGAAGATTATGAAACTGAGTGATCAGAACTCCAACGAAGTGAAGAAAACCGGGGAAAAGAAGACTGTAGAAAAGAAGACCGGGGAAAAGAAAACCGTTAAAGAGAAGAGCGGAGGCGATCGATCCGGTAAGGGCAGACCTTCCGTAAAGGGCAGACCATCCGTGAAGGGAAAGCAGGAGGGAACTTTTGGAAAGCGGTTTCAGATAAAGAAGTCCAGCAAAGACCTGGGATTTAAGAAATTCCGGAAGGATGCGGGAGAAGGCAGGGCCAGGGCCAATAAGAACATCCTGAGGCTCACCTATGCTTTTTCCATCATCTTTGTGCTGATGGCCGGATACCTTGGCTGGTTCATCCAGTTTAAGAGTGAGAATGTCATCGGCAGCTCTTACAATGCAAGGCTTGACCAGTTTGCCGACCGGATTATCAGGGGAAGCATCATGAGCAGCGATAAGACGGTTCTCGCCGGGACCAGGGTTGACCAGGACGGGACGGAGACCAGATATTATCCCTTTGACTACCTGTTTGTGCATTCGGTTGGTTATTCGGGGCTGAACGGGAAGACCGGAATCGAATCGCTGGCCAATTTTTACCTGCTTTCATCCCATGTCAATCTGCTTGAGAAGGTAATCAACGAGCTGCGCGGTGAAAAGAATCTCGGTGATAATGTGGTGACAACGCTGGATCTGGAGCTGCAGAAGGTGGCATCGGATGCACTGGGCGGCAACCGGGGAGCGGTGATTGCCATGGAACCGGATACCGGGAAGATTCTCTGCATGGTCTCCCAGCCGAATTTCAATGCCAATCTGGTGGATGAGAAGTGGCAGGAGCTGATTGCCCCCGACAATACCAAGGCCCAGCTCGTAAACCGTGCGACGCAGGGACTCTATCCCCCGGGCTCCACATTTAAGATTGTGACGGCCCTCGAATACATCAGGGAAAATCCCTCCACCTGGCAGGACTTTACATTTAACTGTGACGGTTCCTATCAGACAGGGGAATATACCATCAAGTGTTACCACAGTGAGGCCCATGGGCAGCAGAACCTGATCCAGGCGTTTGCCAACTCCTGCAACGGGGCATTCGCGGAGATCGGACTTTCACTGAATCCCGACAGCTTTCACACGCTGGCGGATCAGCTCCTGTTTAATTCCGCCCTGCCCTACGCCCTGCCTTATAACCAGAGTTCGTTTACGATGACCGGAGGGGCGGATGACTGGGAGAAGCTGCAGACATCCATCGGACAGGGGAAGACCCAGATCACGCCGCTGCACAATCTCCTGATTGTCTCGGCCATAGCCAACGGCGGTACATTGATGAAACCATATCTGGTTGACCATGTGGAAAACGTCGGCGGCCAGACCGTGAAGAAGTTTCTGCCGTCCTCCGGCGGCAGTCCGCTGTCGGCAACGGATGCACAGATGATGGCGGAGCTGATGAAGAGCGTGGTGGATTTCGGGACGGGTTCCGCGCTCCGGGGCGCTTCCTATTCGGCAGCAGGAAAGACAGGTTCCGCCGAGTTCGAGACGGGAAAGGAGACACATTCCTGGTTTGTGGGCTACGCGCCGGCCGACAATCCGAAGATCGCGATCAGCGTGATCGTGGAGGAGGCAGGCTCCGGCGGCAAGGTAGCGGCCCCGATTGCACGTGCCGTATTCGATGCCTATCTGGGAAGACAGTGAGACCGGTAAAGGCTTTATCCTATAAAATCTAAAGATGGAGAAATGATCATGGACTATGTAACATCACTTCTGTTCTTATGCCCGATTATGTTTTTGGCCAGCTTTGTGGATGCGATTTCGGGAGGGGGAGGACTTCTCTCACTCCCGGCGTATCTGTTTACCGGTATGCCGGTACATAATGCATATGCATGCAATAAACTGTGCTGTAATATCAGCACGGCGATGTCGGCGGGAAGATATTTAAAGAATCACCTGATCGATATAAAGGCGGCCTCTTTTGTCGGGGCGGTCACGTTCTGCTGTTCCATCCTGGCCTCCAGAATCGTGCTCTGGATGCCGGAACGGCCGCTCAGCCTGATGCTCCTCGGCTCCCTGCCGTTCGTGGCGGTTCTGATCCTGGTCAATAAAAAGTACCCGGAGGTGGATCGTTCGGACGAGGTGGCCGGGAAAAAGAAAATCGTCTTCTGGGTAGTCACAGGACTTATAATGGGAGCCTACGACGGCATGCTGGGACCGGGTTCCGGGACGCTTGCCATTATTCTCTATACAAAACTTCTGCGCTACGATCTGACAAAGGCGTCCGGCAATGCCAAGGTCGCCGTGTTCAGTTCCACACTGGCGGGAACCCTGTCGTACCTGCTGGCGGGTAAAATACTCTGGAACTATGCGGTTCCGGTTGCCATATGCGGTATCCTGGGCGGATATGCAGGTTCCGGGATGGCAATCCGCAAGGGGGCGAAATTTATCCGCCCGATGATGCTTGTCATCGCGGCCGTACTGATTATTAAATTATTTATAGAAATGCTGTTTTAG
>CATWBR010000106.1 GCA_958349075.1 uncultured Clostridium sp. | reverse complement strand
GGTAAATGGCGAGTGTCTTAAATAATTTTCATAAAATTGTAAAAAAATGGTAACTATTCACAACCGTTATTCCGCGAGGTGTTTTCACGCGTATTTTGCGTGAAAATCCCGAGTTCTACGGCGCGAGCTCCTATTCGTACCGCAGTGCGTCAATGGGGTCGGATTTCGCCGCTTTCGACGCAGGATAGAGGCCGAAAAAGATTCCGACAACGGCCGAGAATGTCACTGCCACAAGGATTACTCCCGGTTTGACAATAGTCGGCACGCCGATTACGGCTCCAACCAGGGTGACGAGGCCCCCGCCCAAAAGTATTCCAATCAGTCCTCCGCAGGCCGAGAGAATCGCAGATTCCGTAAGGAACTGGATCAGGACATCCCTGGTTCTTGCTCCCAGCGCTTTTCGGATACCGATCTCCCTTGTCCTCTCCGTCACGGATACCAGCATGATATTCATGATTCCGATGCCGCCTACGATCAGAGAGATTGCGGCAATGCCGCCCACCGCCATGGAAAGTCCCGCCATCATGGAGTCAACCTGCCCCATCTGGCTGATGGCCGTCTCCATATAAAATTCCGATTTTTCACGGCCCTTTGTCTTTGCAACATAGGTCAGAAGATCATCGTAAAACGAATTCAGCTCCGCTTCATTCATCGTCGTATCCGCGAAGAAATGGCAGTAATAAAAATAATCATTGGGCCAGGTTAAAAGAGTCCAGGGTATATATGCGCTTCCCTTGTCGCTCGGAGTGCCCATCATCAATTTCTGGAAGGCGCTCTGCTTCTTTTCATAGACGCCCACCACCGTAAATTCCTGGACATTTCCATAGAGCTGGGTTCTGAATGTACGGCCCACGGCGTTATCCGTGCCGAACAGCATCCTGGCGCTGCCCACCTCCAGAACCGCATTGTTTCTCCGCGCCTTGACATCGCCCTCATTTAAATATCTGCCGTAAAGAATGTCGACGGGCTGTACGTCGTTGTAATTATAGTCGATTCCCTCGAAATTGAATTTAATCTTATTGCGTCCGGCGATGGCGTCGGCCGAGGTTGACATGGCGCTGTCTATGTAGCTGATTTTGTCTCCGAAGACCGACTTAATACGGCTTAATTCGTCCATTGTAAAGTAATCGCTCTGCCTGGTGTCGTCAATCCAGTAGCCGATCCCCAGATACGCCTGGGTGATACCGATATCCTGGTAAAGGCTTGAAAACATTCCCCTCATCGTGTCCCCGATGGATACAATGGAGATAACGGAACCGATGCCGATGATAATGCCGAGCATTGTTAAAAACGACCTCATTTTGTTGGCCCTGAGGGCTGAAAAAGCCATGAACATATTTTCTAGCAGCATGGCGCCACCTCCCTCTCCGGATCCTCTTTTTTCTTATTTCTCACATCACTTACGATTTCGCCGTCGCGGAACCGGATAATCCGCTCCGTAAACGCCGCTATATCTTCCTCATGGGTGACTACAACCACTGTGGCTCCCTCTTTGTGAAGCTGGGAAAAGAGTTCCATAATCTCAACCGACGAAGCCGTATCCAGGTTTCCGGTCGGCTCATCCGCCAGTATCAGAGGCGGCTCGTTGGCCAGGGCTCTGGCAATTGCCACCCTCTGCCTCTGTCCGCCCGACATCTCATTGGGCATGTGCTCCGTCCTCTCGCCAAGGCCCACACGTCCGAGCAGCTCCACGGCGCGCTCATGCCGGAGTTTTTTCGGCAGATGCGCATATGTCATAGGAAGTTCCACATTTTTTTCCGCCGATGTCCTGGATATCAGGTTAAAGGACTGGAATACAAATCCTATCTTCTGATTCCTGATCCTGGAGAGCTGATCCTGGTTCAGTGCGGCAATGTCGATTCCGTCCAGATAGTAATGCCCCATTACCGGCCGGTCAAGACAGCCGATAATGTTCATCAGCGTGGATTTTCCCGAACCGGACTGGCCCATGATTGCCACAAATTCGCCTTTCCTGATGGTAAGGTTAATATTCTTAAGGCCGATTACCTTGACCGCGCCCGTGTCATACACCTTGCAGAGGTTGACAATTTTAATCAACTCATCCGTATCGACTTCCGGCAGCTCCGCTTTCCGGTCCAGCCTTTTTCTGATTTTGCTCCGGAGTTCTTCTCTGTCAAACATTGTCTGCGCCTCCCTCATTCTGTTCCGTTCCCGACCGTGCCGTTCTCACCGGAACTTTTCTCATTCCAACTGCTCTCATCGGGTCGTCACCGCCATTCCTTCCGTCAGTCCTGCCGGAGAAATGACAATCTTCATTCCTTCTGTGAGCGCGCCTTCCTCGACAGGATTGATTTCCACGTCAAGATCGCTCTCTACTCCCGTTGTCACCGGAATCATATGTATTGTGTTCGTGGAGGCGTCAACGGAAGCCACGTTGATGCTGCCGTCCTCGGAGGTCACAATGGCGGTCTGCGGAACCGTGAACACTCCTTTGGCCTCTCCCGTTACCAGGGATGCCTTGGCTGTGATACCGGCAATCAGCCCGTTCGATGCCCCGCCTTCAATCTGGATTGTTGCGGGAACCACACGTTCCGTTGAGCCGCCGCCCTTTTCCTCACCGGTCGGGGAAATCGAGATGATCTCTCCCTCCTGGCTTACTCCGTTTAAAATGTCGGCGTCGATCTGTGCCTTCTGGCCCACTTTCACCTTAGAAATAGAATATTCGCTGACGGCAATCTCCATCTCCAGATTATCCAGGTTCTCGACGATAAACATCGGTTTTTCATCCTCGGGTTTATCTGCGAACTGACCCACTTTGGAATTGACACGGACTACCGTGCCTGTGATCGGGCTTTTAACCTCCGCATTTTCCAGATCCGTCTTCTTCTGATCCAGTTCAAACTGTGCCGATTTCACCTTTAATTCATAGGATTTATCGGGAAGAGCCCTGCCTTTTTCCACGGTATAGGAGTCTTTCTCCCTGGCGGCATCCTTAAGCGCGTTGCTGGCCGCCTCCAAATCTGCCGATGAGATATCGCCTGCGTCAAACAGGACCCTGTTCCTGTCGTAATTCAGCTTTGCCGTATTATAATCCTGAACCGCCTTTTCATATTTGTGCTGCGTATCCCTGATATTTTCGTTATATTCGCTGACGGCAAGATCGTAGGAATTCTGTGCAATATCGACTGCTTTACGGGCATCGCTGCTGTCGATGACAGCCAGTGTCTGTCCCTTTTCCACCCGGTCGCCTTCCCGGACCATAATCTGAAGCACTTCCGCGTGAAGATTAGAAACCACATCCGCACTCTCCGTACCAGAAACTGGGCCGCTGAGGCTCAGCACTTCGGTCACATCGCCCTTTGCCAGAGGCATGGAAGCCACAACGGGAGCCACCTGCTTATTGCCTCCCAGGACAACGCGGCCTCCGATGAACACCAGGAGTACGGCGCAGCCGCCCACAACCAGCTTTTTCTTTTTGCTCCAGTGGCCGAATTTTTTCTTTTTCTTCTTGCCGCCGCTGTGATCTTCCTTCAGATATTCTTCCAGCTCCTGCTCGACCACCGCCACATTTTTCTCCTCGGCGAAATCCGGCTGGATTTTTTCATCAGACTCTTTCCCTGCGGCTGTTTCCGTATTCTCCTCTAAATTTTTTTCAGCCTCTTCCGAAGAAGCAGTTTCATCATACATTTCATCGTACATGTTTTCATTCTCATCTTTTTTTCTTTTATGCCACATAATTTTGCTCCCCGCTTTATATTTTGAACTTTTGTTTTCTAACCTAATAAACGAAGTATGACAAAGGATTACTTCAAATACAATATATTTCCGCGATATTCAGGAAATTGTAAGATTTTTGGACGTTTCTCCCAGAAAAAAAGAGGACGGATACAAAAAATACCGGTTTGTAAAGGAGCATCCTCCCTTGCAAACCAGTATTTTTAAATGATTAACTGACAATAAAAATTCGCTGAACACGTTTTCTTCTTATTCCCGGATTAAATCTGAAACTCCCCGCCCTTAATCACCAGACAATCATCCAGATACAGATCCGGTTTCAGGATAATCCCATCCATATGGCAGTCCGCTTTCACCGTTCCGCCGAAGGACACGTTGGTTCCGAAAGCGATATGGACCGTCCCGTACACCTTTTCATCCTCCAGAATCACACCGCAGAGAATGGCTTTTTCATTCGTTCCGATTCCAAGTTCGCCGAGTGTGGCGTTGTTTTCGTTGGCCAGAAGTACGGACAGTTCCTCACTTCTCTTTCCCCGGATTTCCCTGAGCTTTCCTTGCTCCACCTTCACAAAGATCGGCTCCTCCAGTTTGCCAAGGCCCACCATGGAGCCGTCTATCTTCATTTCTCCGTTGGAACCGTTCTCAACCGGGGCGATGTATGCCTCCCCCGACGGCAGGTTTCCGGCGTCTCCCTTCGTCCTGTAGACTCCCGTACTTGGCACGCCTTTTCTGCCCTCCAGATCAATGGTCAGGACATAGCCTTCTTTCTCGATCCTGGCAGTCTTTGCACTCGTCAGAAGCTCCGTCACCTGTCCGGTCAGTTTCTCGACGCGGGCGTAATCGGCGGTCATGGCTCCCTGATAGAGCATTTCTTCCGCAATATTTGGCATGGTCCCGATACGGGCTCCGTTCTTTGCCGCCGCAATCTTTGCATTCGTATGGGTCAGGGATTTTGCCGTCGGGCAGAGAACCACGTCTGCATTCAGCATGGCGTCCGCCACCGGTTTCGGAGGCTCCTGGCCCGAGTACTGCCTCTCCTTCATCGTCATCAGCAGCGCCTCACAGCCGAGCTGCTTTGCCGCCTCATAAAAGGCCTGTCCTATGACGGCTTTGTTGTCGTCCGTCACAACCAGCACTGTTTCTTCCGGTTTCACATCCATACATCCGGTCAAAATCTTTTTTGCACAATTGATAATATCCATTTTATCTGCTGCCTCTCTTCTCTACTTGCATTACCCGGCAATCTCACCCGCAATCCTGGCCAGGAGTGTTCTTCCCAGCACAACCGGCTTTCCGCTGAGCGCCTCCATCTCTTGTTTCATGGATATATTATATCCAATACAGTCCAGGACAATCAGGTCTACCGGCTCCCCCCGCATCTGCTCCGCCGCCCGCGTAAGCTCAACCGGATCGCCGTATGGGGAAGCCGCCAGCACCTTCACATGCTTCACCAGTTCCTGCCATTTTCCGGTGGCCTGGCCTATCTGTTCCGCCTTTGGCGTAATCACGCCGATGCTGGAATTCGGAGTGAGAACCGGCACAACGGCGTTCAGCAGGTCACAGGGGAAAATCAGAGGGACACGGCTCCGGAAACAGTCCGGAAACCTGCCGGTGCAGAAGAACAGGATGAGCTTAACTCCCTGTTCCTCCAGCCGTTCAATACAGGACTGGAGCCGCGGCAGGATGTATTTTTCGGCAAATACAACCGACGTCCCGTCATGGAGTTTGGAGATAAGCACATAGTCACCCGGTCCCGGCGCAAACGCCTCAATCTCTTCTCTGGTAAGTCCGTCCAGGCCTCCCGCCTGCAGCAGGGTAACCCCTTCCCCCAGAAACGGAAGTACATCGCAGGTCACATCCTCCCTGGGAGCCTGCCCGATGGTAATCGCCCCTATTTTCATCGCCTTCTCCTCTCTCCGCTACCGAACCTCTTTCCCGTCGAGTGTCTGGAGACGCTTCATGGAACCGTAAAGTCCCCTTAGCCTTGCGTATTCCTCCTCGTCATACAGGCTGCATTCTCCGCGTCCGTATGCCTTTGCGGCCTCAAGCATAAAGCGGGCCGCCTCCTCTAAATCCGTAATGTGGCTTGCTCCCGTCGCACATCCCGGTACCGCCGCCTCAGTCGTTATGGCAACTCCCACCACCGGCACATCCGTGGCCGTAGCCGGCTGAAGAATGCTGTTTAAATGGTAAACATCGTTGCCGTAAGGTGTAATATCCTGCATGGACAGAGCAAATACCTGCGGCAGTTTTCCCGTTGTAATCTGCATTAAATCCAGTAAATCATCGCTTACCTTCAGGATGTAACCCTCCTTGACCGTCGGGGAGATGGCAAACCCGCGGTGGTTGATAATCCGGTTGCCCTTTGTCGTATCCACGGAAAGAATGGCATCCAGTTCGCCGTTCACTTCTTCCTTATTTACCTGAGCCATATCGACCGGAGAGCCCATAAATGCCACAGGTTTGTGAGGCTGGGTCGGCGCATTGGGGCAGATGTGGGTGGATATCACCACGTCGCCGTCCAGGTAATCTCCCTTTTTCTGCATATCCAGAAGCTTTGCGGCCACTGCCAGGGCAGTCAGGGCGCCGTCGCCGTCAGACACAAAGCCAAGCCGCTCCGGCCTTGCTCCCAAGCCTCCGAGCCTTCCGAGAATTCCCATCGTAGGGGCATCTTTTCCGGCCGACTTGCCGTTTGTACCGCGGACGCGGATCCGGATCATATCGGTCTTCCCGCGGGCTCCCTTCAGTTCATAGACGGTCACATCGGCATTTTCATTGATGCCGCAGAAATATTCTTTCACCGCTTCCCCGCTGGCCGTACTGCTGTCTAATAAATCATATAATTCAATTAACTGTTTTAATAACATTACGTTCTCCTCCCGGTTATAATTTTTCTCTTTCTGAGGCCCCGGCCTCATAATCTGCTATATCAATGATACTCGGGTATCAGAAGAATGCCCTGAGTACGTTGGAGAAGAATCCAAAAAGTCCGTCTCCCGCGATAAAACCGGCATCTCTTACTTCCATGAATTCCGTACCGAAAATCATACGGACTACAACTGCGATTAATACTGCGATCCCGTAGGTCGGGTTGTTTAAAAGAAGTCCTGTGGCAAAAAGCACGCCCACCATCTTGTTCCCAAAAATAAGCTGGATGATTGCTCCCGGTACGGCCCAGATGAGGAGTTCCTTTATGATAGCCGCGTCGGCTCCTGCGGATACGGCCGTTGCAAACACCTTGCTGATCGGAGGCATGATATCCTGTTTCATAAACATCATGGCAAAGAACATTACAACCACAATACCGATTACAACACCGATGAACTCAATGATAACCTGTTGTTTTCTGCCGTAGAGTTCACGTTCACGGTCTTTGCCTTCACCGCGCAGAATCCATCCTGTCTTTAAGTCGTATCCCATATCTGCAAAACACGGTCCTGCCGCGCCGATGTATCCTGTAAGCACTGCCAGGGGAAGAGGTTCAAAGCCCATGAAAATTCCGAGTGTCATGAAGATAGTCGTTATGGCAAAGGCCGGGAACCAGCCGGAATGCATGGCTGCCATACCGACGAGCATCATGGCTACGGTTGAAGAAAATGCCGCCCAGATTACCCAGAGGACAATCTTTCCCGGGGCCATTCCTCCGATGATGCCTGTCACCGCCGCAGTAGCCATTGCACCGAGTGCATAGGCTCCGAAACTTGTGAAAATCGTCTTCTTGGCCGCTCCCGCCGAAACCGTCACGTCATCCATAACCGGTTGTGCAGGACCTGTCTTCTTTTTGTCTTTAAAGATAATAAGAAGAGACTGGATTAGTGCAACACCGCCGGCTCCAATCATAATGCCCTGCGGGATATTTGAGGCCCCCATGTTGAATCCCCGGAAAATAACGGTGGAGTAACCTCTAAGTATTAAACCGATTCCAAGGCCCGCCATGGAGAAAATGTTTGCAATAAATACGATACCGATTCCGGCCATCGGAATCTTGAAATAGCTTCCGACTACGCCGAGGGCAAGACCTTCCAGCAGTCGTTTTCCCTTCTTTCCGCCCTCATCTCCCGCCTGGATAGCGCTGGCCGTGGCAACTCCGGGAGGCCATGCTCCGCGTGCCGGGAATATCTTGGAGTCGAAAAGTCTTCCAACCACGATAACGGAAATTCCGGTTCCGACGATACATCCGACTGCCATCGGCATGATGTACTCAGCCTTACCGATTCCGTATAAAATACCGACTGCAATAAATCCGCAGTTTGCCGCTGAGAATCCGGCTCCGGACACGATTGTCTGAAGCAGGTTCTGTCTTTCGAGTGAACGGAACTTTGTCATGGATGCAAGCGGTACCCTCGCAAGCAGCATGGCAAAGATTGCTCCAATCAGGGAAGTATTCGGAGTCAC
This sequence comes from uncultured Clostridium sp., assembly GCA_958349075.1. Lineage (GTDB taxonomy): Bacteria > Bacillota > Clostridia > Lachnospirales > Lachnospiraceae > Otoolea. The sequence goes on along the minus strand of CATWBR010000106.1, from coordinate 3,211 downwards.
GCCGACTTTTCCGATGATCTGCATACAAATGATTGCGGAAAGGATTGCCAGAAGAACGCCAATTCCGATAATCTGCGGTTCAAATGCCGATATGTATTCGTTTTTCACTTTGTTAACATTCTTGTTTTCTTCTTTCATACTATTAACCCACCATCCTCTTTCGTATTATTTGCTGTTGCATTCCGCCTCAGGAAAAACATAGGAGATCATCTCCTTCTCCACTGCTTTCTCACATGGAACAAATAATTCCGGATCCTTCATGCCGGCTCCCAGCTTGATTTTCCTCCTGTCTACCACGAGAACCGCCGCCGTCATCCCCTCTTTCACCTCGGCTGAAGTGAAAGGAATTCCTGTCTCCGCGTCAAAGGTCATGATAAGATCAGGGAACGTCGCAATCCTTTCGCCATCTTTTTCCGCCGTCATATATTCATTCCAGAAAGTCAGTTCCACATCCCCTACCTTCACAACACCCGTGTCGAATCCTCCGCTGCATTTCAAGTCCACCTGCTCTACTTTTGCCCTTGCAATGATATTTCCTCCCAGGAAATCACAGACCGCTTTCAGGACTGCATCGGCTCCCTCCTGTCTCGCGGCTATCATGGCCTGTCCCAGTTCAATCGCCTGCTTCACGGCGCCACAGGCTCCGTTTTCTTTTGCGTAGGCCAGAGTAACCGGATTTCGTGCGACCGCCACAAGGCCTGCCGCCTCCACGGCTGCCTCCCGGACAAGTCTGGCAGCGCTGCTCAGGCTGCCTCCCGCCGCCATCTCGATCCTTCTTCCATTCTCGCGTTTTCCGCCGACTGCCGCCTGGTAGGAATAGTAATCCGGAATCCGGTGAAGTCCCATGGAGCCCATCACGCCGGTCGGATGCGCTCTGCCGTTACATGGAGCGTCTACCAGAGGAATGCCTAACAGAGCGCTCTGAAGCCAGCCGTTGACCGATGCGCTTCCTCCCGCCTCGTTGGTAATGATACCGTCTGCCTGAATTCCCATCTTTTCACAGAGCACGGTGACAACGCGCCCGTTATCCATCGGATCCACCCAGGCTTCCGTAGCGGACGGCGCCCCTACATTTGATACGTTCACAAGAATCGCGTCCTCATCCATATCTTCCGGATCCACCAGCGTTACGGGAGCCAGCAAAAGTCCCAGTCTTGCCGTTCTCATTCCCTTTTCCATGGAGCCGCCTCCGCCTCCGCCCAGAACGCAGCCTCCTAAAACCGCAGCCTCCAGATGTTCCATTGTCAAATTAAGTTTAGCCATGATATCCTCCTTATTCCTCTTAAACTTTACAGTGCCTGTTCTTCGGCTCCCGACAGCCGGCTTATCTCCGCAGCCGCAGCCATGGTCTCCTTCAGATAGGAGTCGAATTTTTCCTCTTTCATCCCGGCGCTGTATCCACCGACACTGATGCAGCCCGCCAGTCTGTTCCTCATCCCAAATACGGGAATTCCGATGGCAAAAAGCCCCGGTGAAAGGAGGCCTCTTGTATAGTCATATCCTCTCGTTCTCACCTCTTCCATCTCGCCCTCAAGCTTCTTTCTCTCATTCTCACCAAGCTTCAGGGATAAAAGGTAGCCCTCCCTTGCCTGCTCATCTGCAAATGCCAGAAGCGGGCGGTTGGATGCTCCCTTGTGGATGGGATAGATTCCTCCTACCCGCATTGAAAGCTGCAGATCATCCTCCACATCAAGCTTTTCCACACAAAGACTCTGCATATCCACACTAACCGTGAGAAAAACATCCAGGCCGCACTTTTGTTTCAGCTTCTCCATAACAGGATATGCTATCTGCCTGAGCTCCTGGGAGCGTATCGCCTGATAACCAAGCAGCAGGCTTTTTTCACCCAGGTAATACCGTTTCCCCGCCCTCTCCTGGCGCAGGAATCCGCTGTCGGTCAGCGTATACAGCAGACGGTAGGCTACGGCAGGACTCATATTGAGCCTTTCAGCCACAAAACTCAGGGTGATTCCCTCGCACTCACAAAACAGGTACAGTACATCCAGCGCCCGCTCCACCGTCTGGAGGCCTTTCGATTTTTCACTGCTTCCGCTCATTATCTCACCTCATTTTCCTATTTGCGGAAATCATTTTCTTAAATCGTAATTATGTTATTATGATAAATCACTAAAGCATTTCTGTCAATCTGTTTTTTTTGAATAATTATACAAAATACAGCCTCGTTTTTTGTTACTTTTGCAATAATTCTTTCATAAAAAAAGCGGGATGAAGAACGCATTTCACGTTCCTTCATCCCGCCCGGATGGTCAATATCAGTCTCCCGGATATTCCTCAGCACCGAACAGACGGCTCAGCTCCGCCGCCGCTTTTCTCGTCTCATGGAGGTAGAGCAGACGCTGCTCCTCTTTCATGTCAAAACAGTAGCCGCCGATGCTGATACAGAAGATCAGCTTGTTTCTCATTCCGAACACCGGAAATCCGATGGAGAAAAGTCCCGGCGTCAGCAGCCCCTGCGTATGATCGTAACCTCTTTTCCTGATTTCCTCCATCTCGTGCCCCATAGCTTCCTTCTCTTCATCCGTGATATCCAGGGAATCAATGTAGGCACCGGCCTTCTCCCGCTCCATATATGCAAGCAGCGGCCGGTTCGACGCCCCCTTATGGATCGGGTATATCCCTCCCACCCTCATCGATAGCTGCAGATCATCCTCCACATCTATTTTTTCCACACACAGGCTCTGCATATCCGCACAGGAGGTTAAGATTACTCCCAGTCCGCATTTTTCCACCAGGTTTTTCATAATTGGATATGCCGTCTTCTCAAGCTCCTGGGACTGAATCGCCCTGTAGCCCAACAGCAGGCTCTTCTCCCCCAGATAATATTTTTTGCTGGCTTTCTCCTGTCTTAGAAAGCCGCTGTCTGCCAGTGTATACAAGAGGCGGTAGGCCACCGTGGTACTCATATTCATCTCCTCAGCCACAAAGCTCAGTGTAATTCCATTGTACTTATGAAACAGGTACAGCACATCCAGTGCGCGCTCCACCGTCTGAAGATTCTTTGATTTGTCTTTTTCTTCCTTCATTGCAGTTCCTTCTCCCCGTCCGGTTCCCCCCGCCGGGAAATCGGCTGTTTATAATGATGTTCCATTCCTATGATATATTCACGGCCATCCATCTGTCAATCACTAGTTACTGTTCGCGCCGTGTAACTCGGGATTTTCACGCAAAAACGCGTGAAAACACCTCGCGG
>CATWBR010000105.1 GCA_958349075.1 uncultured Clostridium sp. | reverse complement strand
TAGTAAAAGAGGGCGACACAATCGATGCCATCGCGGACGCTGCCGGTATGGATCCACTGCGTCTGGCTTATGAAAATCAGGTGGATTCTCCGTACCGTCTTGTTGTGGGGCAGTCGCTGCTTGTTTCGGGCGATGGGGAAAACGGCATGCAAAGCCGGCTGGAAGGAATCCAAATCAGTGATGAGCAGACCGGTCCCGTGATCATGAACGGGTATGCCTATCCCTGGATTGAGGAAGAGGTGCTGACTGAAACCTGCCGTTTTCTGACCAGCATTTCCCTGTTTTCCTATGGTTTTACGGAGACCGGAGAACTGATTCCGCCTTCCGGTGAGGGGGAAGAAGATGTAATCAGCGAGGCAAAAAGGCAGAATGTTATTCCGGTGCTTGTTCTCACCCCTCTGGGGGCGGACGGCCGTTTTAACAACAACCTCGTATCCGTTCTCGTGGAAAGCCTGGAAATCCAGCAGAAGCTCATAAGGGAGCTATGGTCCGTAGTCCAGGAAAAGGGATACGGTGAAATTGATATTGATTTCGAATATGTGCTGGCCGACGACAGGGAATTATTTGCCGATTTTGTGCGGCGCCTGAGAATTATTATGAACCTTTTCGGCATCAGGGTAACGGTGGCCCTGGCGCCGAAAACTTCACGGGACCAAAGGGGGCTTTTATATGAGGGGATTGACTATAAAGCCCTGGGAGAGGCGGCTAACGGCGTTTTGCTGATGACATATGAATGGGGTTATACTTATGGGCCTCCGATGGCTGTTGCGCCGATTAACATGGTGCGCCGCGTTGTGGAATATGCCCTGACTGAAATTCCCGCCGAAAAAATCAGCCTGGGAATTCCCAACTACGGTTATGACTGGCCCATTCCCTATGAGCAGGGCGTGACGAGAGCGCGAAGTATCGGATACACCGAGGCAATCCGGCTGGCGGTCGATCACGGCGTGCGGATCTATTTTGACGAGACCGCGCAGTCACCGCATTTCCGTTACTGGCAGTATGGAATCCAGCATGAAGTGTGGTTTGAAGATGTCAGGAGCATGCATGCGAAGTTCGGATTGATAAAAGAGTTCGGACTTGCGGGAACCGGATACTGGCAGTTGATGAGACTGTTCCGCGCCAACTGGCTCCTGGCCGATCATGCATTTTTGATACAAAAGGGAAGGTCTGTTATTTAGATGCATTTTGTGATAGAATGGCATTATTTCAGAATTGAGAGGTACTGCACCTTCATGATCCGTGCAGATTATACCGATACAAAGGAGAAAATATGGAATATACATTATATCAGCTTCTCTGGTTCTTCCTTATCTATGCGGTTGCAGGATGGTGCACCGGAGTCGCTTTCTTCGCCGTACGCAGAAAGCGTTTTATCAATACGGGATTTTTAAATGCTCCCTGGTGTCCCGTCTACGGGCTGGGCGCCGTGGTATTTTCTGTTTTTCTGCAGGAACTGAAGGGAAATCTCTTCTTTCTGTTTCTGGGAGGAATGATTCTGTCCGCTTTTCTGACGTTTATCACCGGTTTTATCCTGGAACGGCTGATACACAGGCGCTGGTGGGATTTCACCAAAAAGCGGCTGCAGTTTGAGGGTTACATAAATCTGCCGTACATGGCTGCCTGCGGCCTGGCTGCTGTGGTTTGTATCCATTTTACAAATCCTCTGGCAGTGAGACTGCTGGAACTGATACCGGCATTGATTGGAAAAGCGGCGCTGATTGGGCTGTACTGCCTGCTGGCAATCGATCTTGCCGCGTCCCTGGCCGCCGCATGGCGCATGAGAACCAGACTGAAAGAACTGGATCAGGTCGCCGAGGAACTGAGGCGCGTCTCAAACTCGTTCGGCAATGCCATTACATCCGGAATTGAACAGAGGATGGTGCGCGCCTACCCTAACCTGAAAGAGCAGGTGTCCAAAGGGGAAGTGTCTGATCTGTCCGCGGTCCAGGCCGGGGCGGCAGATTCCGTTTTTGCCGGGGGCTGCTGTTTTTACAAACTGGCCGGGCTGTTCTTTCTCGGGGCTTTCCTGGGCGATATTACGGAAACGGTTTTCTGCTACGCCACCACCGGTGTCCTGATGAGCCGGAGCAGCGTTGTTTACGGGCCTTTCAGCATCGTTTGGGGACTCGGCTGCGCCATGCTGACCGCATTCCTGTATAAATATAAGAACCGTAGTGACCGATATATCTTTCTCGCCGGTACGGTGCTCGGTGGCGCCTATGAATATATCTGCAGCGTTTTCACCGAGCTGGTTTTCGGCACCGTTTTCTGGGATTACAGTGCAATTCCATTCAACCTGGGCGGGCGTATCAACCTGTTATACTGTTTTTTCTGGGGCATTGCCGCCGTCGTATGGCTGAAGGGGCTCTATCCCATCCTTTCCTCACTGATAGAAAGGATTCCTAAAAAGGCCGGAACCGCCGGAACCTGGATTCTGATCGTATTCATGGCAGTCAATATCACCCTGTCGGGGCTGGCCCTGGCCAGATACTCGGAACGGCAGACAAACCCGGGCGCGGTACAAAATGTGGTTACCGTGTTTCTGGATGAGCATTTTCCCGACAGCAGGATGGAACGGATTTATCCCAATGCAAAGCTGGTGGAATAGATGATCGGGGGCAGCTTCAATTGCTTCAGCGGTCCGTTCCTATCTGCCGGACTTAATAATTCACTTAGTACGTATCAAGCGGTGGTTTCACAGAATCAGGAAGCGGGCAGGTATATTTCCCGCCGTTTCTCTTTTTCACCTCTTCTTTGGCGGCTTTAATGACTTCCGGCCGTTCCATGGTTCTGACCGATGCGAGGGCCATTACCTTTGCTGCGGTCAGCAGGCCCTTATGGGCCAGCGGGCTGCAGGACTGTGCCGTCATCTGCCATGTGTGGCCCACATTGCCCACGCAGCAGGTAGCCACATTGACATTCAGCGTCGGAACTGCATAGCCTACGTCACCTACATCGGTAGAGCCCGCCTCCAGCCTGATCTTCGACGGGTCAAAATAATGAATTTCACTGTCCAGAGGTTTTTCAAGGATTTCTTCCACCCTGTCGTCTCCATACCGGGCGGCAATTTCGTTCCGTATCATTACCTGTGTCTGCTCATTATAAGTTTCAAGGAACTGTTTTGCCAGGCGGTAATCCTCATCCGTCCACTTTGGAGCCCCTATCTCCTTCATGCATTCATCAGCCACAGCGGCCAGTGCGATATTGGGAATATACTCGGTAAATGCCATTGCCAGTTCACTTTCCACCGTCGTTCCTGTCATCATGGCGGCTCCCTTTGCGACATTGACAACGCGCTCATAAAGCTCCTTGACCTGGGAAACATAGGGCGCTCTTACCTCGTAACGCACGGTTGCATGATCCTGCACCACATTCGGGGCAGTTCCGCCCGCATCAATATAGGCATAATGGATTCTGGCTTCCGGTATTACATGCTCTCTCAGATAGTTGCAGCCGACGCTCATAAGCTCCACACTGTCCAGAGCGCTCCTTCCCAGATAGGGTGTTGCCCCGGCATGGGAGCTGAGACCCCTGAAATAGAAATTGGCTCCCATAATTGCATTGCTGTGCATCGGATCTACCTGATTAGCAGTGGCCGGGTGCCATGTGTATACAAAATCCACATCATCAAACATCCCCGCCCTGGCCATAAACTGTTTGGAACCGGCTCCCTCCTCGGCGGGGCAGCCAAAGTAAATGACGGTTCCGTCCTTCTTAAATTCTTCCAGGTATTTCTTCACTGCAATTACCGCTGCCAGGGAACCCGTTCCCAGTGCACAGTGGCCGCAGCCGTGTCCCGGGGCGCCTTCTTCTTCCTCTTTTTTCACCGGCACTCCCGCCTCCTGGCTTAACCCTGAAAGTGCATCGTACTCTCCCAGAATTCCAACAACCGGCTTTCCTGTACCAAAGGAAAATGTGCCTGTAAAACAGGTAGGGATTCCCGCTAACCCCGTTTCCACAGAGAATCCTGACTCTTTTAAGAGACTGCAAAGCAGCTCTGCCGATCGGTTTTCCTGAAACGGCAGCTCAGCAAATTTCCAGATCCGGTCATTGGCCTCCAAAATCCGTTCTTTTTCTTCCTCCACTGTTTTTTCAATGTACTCAATATCCGTCATGCTAGATTCCTCCTTCATTCATCCGGTTTTCCTTCATTCTACAGTACTTTTCCGAGGAATTCAATGGTTCTTGGGTTCTTTGCATTTCCGAATATTTCTTCCGGTGTTCCCTGCTCCTGGATGGTTCCGTTGTCAATAAAAAACACCCTGTCGCTGACCTCTTTCGCAAAACCCATCTCATGGGTGACAATCACAATCGTCATTCCGGACCCGGTCAGGGTCTTGATTACATTTAAAACCTCTTTTACCATCTCCGGATCCAGGGCTGAAGTCGGTTCGTCAAACAGCATCACTTCCGGCTCCATCGCAAGCGCCCGCACAATGGCCAGCCTCTGCTTCTGGCCGCCCGAAAGTTTGCCGGGATAAACGTCTTTTTTATCCAGAAGGCCGACGCGCTCCAAAAGCTCACAGGCCTTTCTCTCCGCCTCGGCCTTAGGAACCTTTTTCTCCAGAACCGGAGTGAGTGTAATGTTGTCAATCACCTTCAGGTGGGGGAATACATTGAAGCTCTGGAACACCATTCCCATCTTCTGACGGAACTTATCAATATTAACGGACGGGTCCGTGATATCGGTTCCTCTGAATGTCACCCTGCCCGACGTCGGTTCTTCCAGGCAGTTGAGGCACCGCAGGAATGTACTCTTCCCTCCGCCGCTGGGGCCGATTACGGAGACCACTTCCCCTTCATAAATACATTCTGTAATTCCTTTCAGCACTTCCAGAGTCCCAAAAGATTTTTTCAAATTCTCCACACAGATAACAGGTACGGCACCGGCCGGTATGCCTGCTCTCTGTTCACATAAGCTGCCATTTCCTTTACCGTTCATTCCTGCTCATCCTCCATTCCGCAAATTCCATGATTTTTCCCAAAACGGTTGTCACGATCAGATAAATAATTCCCGCTATCATCAGCGCCTCCACCGGACGGAAGGTTGCCGAAGAAATGGTTTTATACGATGTGGTGAGTTCGTTGATGAAAAATACGGAGGCGAGTGAAGCCTGCTTAATCATGGTAATGAATTCGTTGCCCAGGGCGGGCAGAATATTTTTTACGGCCTGCGGCAGGATAATCCGTGTCATGGTGTGGCTGCCCGTCATCCCAAGACTCCTTGCAGCCTCCGTCTGCCCCTTATCCACCGCCTGGATTCCCGCTCTGATTACCTCGGCCACATAGGAACTGGCGTTGATGATGAGGGCGATAATGATGCAGGCAGTATCCGATATTTTCACCGGAAGAGCCCTGGGTAAAAATATCCAGAAGAAATACAGTTGAAGCAGTATCGGCGTGCCTCTCAGCACCCAGATATAAAAACGCACAAACCACTGGAACGGTCTGAAGCGTGTAAGCCGCATAACGGCCAGAATAGTTCCGATCAATGTGCCGCTTAGCACCGTGATTGCAGCCAGGCACAGGGTGCCGCCAAGGCCCTGCATATAGACAAAGCCGTACCGTCCCCACATTTTTATCATTGTCTCTATCATATCCGAAGTCCTCCCGCCTTAATTCACGGCCCTGTTACAGGCCCAGACTCCGGGCATATTCCTTGTACTCTTCGTACCATTTGGAATAGACTCCCTCGTCAACCGCTCCGTCTATGATTTCATTTACTTTATTGAGAAGCTCCGTCTCACCTTTTGTGATACCGATTCTCGTTCCCTGCGTGGACTCATCCACCGTAAACGCAAAATCCGGCACTATGGTCATGCCGCTGCCGCTGTTTGCATCAATATAGAGCTGCGCCGTAGTGATTGATGTGATGACGGCGTCTGCTTTTCCTTCCTGTACCATCAGGAAACCGTCCGTGGTAGCTGAAACGCGTTTCAGTTCCTTGTAGGCCGGAACCTGTTCGCCTGCAAACATCTCCTGCAGGGAACCGCTCTGGACGACAATTGTCTTGTCGGCCAAATCATCCGCGTTTCTGATTTTATCCAGATTCTCTGTCCGCACCATGAGACCGTACTCTATCTTCTCATCATCGAAATAGTAACCGTTGGAAAGCTCCATTGCCTCTGCTCTGGCGGGAGTGTAAGCGAGGGCCGAAATGGCCATGTCATATTTGCCTTCCGTGATACCGCTGAGTACGGATTCAAAATCCAGAGGGACAATACGGCACTCGACTCCCAGTTTATCTGCTATATACCTGGCGAGTTCAATATCGGCGCCGACGTACTTGTCGTCCCCCTGCTTGGAAGGATCGATGAACTCATTCGGCGCAAAATATGGTTCTGTCGCAACTTCGATGTAACCGCGCTCTAAAATGTCGGCGAGACGGCCGCCGGATGCAGAATCAGAATGGGCTGCTTTAGAGCTTTCTGAACCGGATACGGACGATGATGACTCGTCTGTATCATGATGCAGAGAACTCTCCTCACTTGCTACCGTCGGCGCCTGACCAATAATGGAACAGCCGCCGAGCATTGTCGTGGACAGTAAAGCGGCGGCTACGGAAGCGGCCAGCTTTTTCACTTGATTCTTTCTCATGTTTCCTTCCTCCTATCTTAATATTTTAGCCTCTGGTGCTTATTTCAGATTGAGCCCCCGCTGGGTTAAAACGGTTCCGGCGTTCACTTTAGTCTGCTACCATGCTAATTCATGAAATTATATCCGGCGAATTGCCGGCTGTCAAGTATTTTTTACTGTACAAAAAAGTGATTTTCGTCTGTATACATTGATTTTACTGGGAAAATTTGCAGATTACAGCCCGAAATAAAGAGTCTGCCAATGATACAGAAAAGGGCCTCAGCATCGCGCTGAGACCCTTTGGGGTGGTTCACCGGCCCTGTAGTGGGCAATTTTTATTTTTGTCTGCGTGATATGGTGGCAGCCGTCCTATATCACCGGCTGGTGCCGCTCCATTTACATCACAAAATGTCCTGTTTCATCCAAAGCCCGGCTGATTTCCTGTTTCATGATAAAAAAGTCAAGCGGTTTCGCCATATGGCTTGTCATCCCGGCCTCCTTTGCCGCTTTTACGTCTTCTGCAAAAGCATCGGCTGTCATTGCCAGAATCGGCACGGAAGCCGCGTCCCTGCGGCCGTTGCTGCTGAGGCCGCGGATTACACGGGCCGCTTCGTATCCATTCATAACCGGCATATGGATGTCCGTCAGGATCAGGTCGTAATAGAATTCCACCGCTTTCCCGAAACATTCCACTCCTTCCTTTCCGTCTCTGGCGGTATCTACCGCGGCTCCCATACCGACCAGCAGTTCCCTTGCAATTTCCAGGTTTAGCTCATTGTCTTCTATCAGTAAAAAATGTTTTCCACAAAACTCCTGATGGATATGGATGTTTTCACTATCCACCGTGATAAAACTGCTTTCCGGCACATTCAGATCGAGAATTACCGCAACCGAGCTTCCCTCTCCCGGTGCACTCTGCACCTCGATTCTGCCTTCCATCAGCTCCACCAGTTTCCCGACAATGGACATTCCAATGCCACAGCCTCCGCTCTTGTCGATTCTTCCGTCATTTTCCCGCTCAAAAGCAAAGAACAGATTTTCCATAAATTCTTTTCCGATTCCGGTTCCCGTATCTGAAACGCAAAACCGGAACCTGGCACACTGCTCTCTGCCTGGCTCCGGTTCCGTCACCTCCACCCGAATCACCCCGCCCTCCGGAGTGAACTTAATGGCGTTGGATATCAGGTTCGTCATGACCTGATTCAGTCTCAGAAAATCAAATTCTGCAAATTCGTGGTTAAGCCCGCGGTAATCCATGAGCAGCGCCTGTTTTTTGGCAGCCGCTGCCGGCTGCATCATTCCTTCCAAACACTCCATAAACTCTCTGATGGAAAAAATCTCTTTTTTAAGCACCAGGCTCTTACGCTCCATGTTTGACATTTCCAGCACATCGCTTACAAGGCCGGCCAGCATCTTTCCGGAGCACTCCATTTTTTCAAGGCAATCCAGGACACGTCCGCGGTCATCCAGATTAGCGGCCGCCAACCTGGTCATTCCCAGAATTGCATTCAGCGGCGTACGCATGTCGTGGGACATGGTGGACAAAAAACGGCGTTTAGCCATTTCGGCTTCCCGCTTCGCCCTGTACGCTGCCCTCTCCTTCTTTACCAGTTCTCTTCTGTTCCATCTTCTTCCGCCGTAATGTTCATGTTTCACAATGTCTTATTCCCCTTCTATGTAATTCATAATATTACCCGATCCCCATTCGGGCACTGGTACTATTCTATTCATAAAAAGTAAAAACATTCCGAAAATTATTTTTCCTTAACTATTTTCTAATATGGCGCCGCCTGTCATAGATGACCCTGAGGCAGGCCGCCGCTGCCAGAAGAGATATCACCATGCTGATTATCACAAAAATCCGGCCTCCGAAAACAGCAGGAAATGCCCCGACAAGTGCGTTCAGGACAATTGAGGTCAAATTAGCGCTGACATGGAACCAGACAGCGGGAAAGAGTCCGTCAAAATGTTCATACACAAGAGCCAGGAGAATCCCTAAGGCAAACGCATAAACAGCCTGAACCAGGTTTCCGTGATAGATGCCAAATATCAAAGCAGACACAACGGCAGCCGGAATAATTCCCATCGCGGACCTCAGCCGTCCATAGCACAGCCCCCTAAAAATCAGTTCCTCCACAACAGGGGCCGCCAGTCCGGTGGACAATATCTGCAGCATGATGGAGGCGCTGTAAATGTCCTCATTTACCTCTTCAAAACCTTCCGACATATGTACAATACCGCTCAACTCCAGCATGTTATTCAGGAAAATGCAGGAAGCGGCAGCGAGTACAAAAACCAGGGCCGCTCCCCGCCCCATATCGATTCTCACGCGCCATGATGGGCCGTAATCCCTCCGCCTCTCCTGCTCTCTTCTGCTGTAAACATAAAAAAGGAACACCGAGCTTATCACTGCCGCCAGAGTAAGTACCCACAACACATTCAAGAATTCTCCCGTAAAAAATGCGATTACCATGCTCACCGCGGAATAAAACAAAATCGGCCATATCACCTGCCAAATCATTGAAATCACTCCAAAATTTCTTCTTACCATTATTGTACTCCTTTGTATCAAATTTAAGTCTGCAATGAATGAGACTTTCGCGCCTTCTTTCTTTTGCGCCCTCCTTCTTTTGCTCCTGCCCCGGCATTATAATCTATTGTAACATGGCCTCCCTGGAAAGTCTATTTGCACAGATTTGAATTCGGCATTCAATCAATGCATAAGAAAAAACCACCTTTACTCTCTCTTCTTTAAGAATAAAAGCGGTTTTATCACTGCGGCCCGCAGGCCCCGGCACTTATCGTATATAATTGCCAATGAATTCTTCGGCCTGTCCGGCCATTTCTTTATAAGCGTATTTGTAAAGATTATGTGGAAAATCAAACAACCCGTATTGAGAACATTTGAGCTTACTCAGATACTGTGTGGCGTGTCTAATCCAGGAATCCTTTTCCAGGGTTGTCCCTTCTCCGTTTGAAATAAAAAACAGCATCGGGAGCTGCAGGCAGGGATCCGCCGCCTCAATTTGTGCAAGGGTATCTCCAATATTGACCGCTTCGCTGATCCAGTTCTGATTGGCCAGATTGTGAAAGGCTAAGAGTCCATAGCGTTCTGCTTCATCCGGTAATATCAGGTTTTCCTGAAGCAGCTGCGAGAGATAGGCATCCGCCGCATTTTTACGAAGCTGTTCATTTCCCGAAAGTTCCCTGAGTCCGGTGACCGCGCCTTCCAGATTAAAATCCCGGTAGCACTCCGGTGTTGCAGGATCGACGCCAAGGATACCCAGAATTTCAGAAGGATACCTCTGTCCCCAGTAAAGCGCTTCCAAAAAGCCCATACTATGTGCCGCCAAAACTACCGGTTCCGTTATACCAATCTCCCGCAGTACGCACCTGTATTCACTTACTGTGACATCCACAGTCCTGTCTTTGCCGGATATATTGCTGTATCCATATCCGGGCTTTTCGATTCCCACCACCCGGCATGTTTCAGCCAGTGCCTCCTGAAACGCCTTATACTCCAATTGAGGAAACAATACTCCTGAGCCCGATAAAAATACGACTGTCACCGGGCCTTCACCATATGAATACACATGGATTTTTTCATTCTCCGTTAAAATAAACCGATCCATTTATCTGCTCCTTCTATTTGCTCCTTCTTTGCTGCGCATCATGTTCCATTCTGTCAATCATGTCATCCACTGCAATGCACTCCGCATATCTGCCGCGCCACATGAATTCGTTGTAATAGCAATAACTTTTTTCACCGCTCATATAGGCATTATCGGTTGTCGTATTCGCAAAAGCGGGTACAAACACGTGAAATCCGTGTTCAAAAGCACATTTGACACTGGCGTCGATACAGTAATCTGTCTGAAGCCCTGTTATGATAACGTCCTTTTCGCCCGTCTCCTTCAGGTATTCCGTCAGTCCTGTGTCACGAAATACGCTGTTTACCGTCTTATCATAGACCTTTTCTTCCGGAAGCGGGCGGAATTCCTCATAAATTTCATATCCGTCAGTGCCCTTTGTAAGCGCTTTCCCCTTCCCGTCGTCATGACGGATATAAATCACTTCAATGCCATGGCTTCTTGCCGCATCAATCAAATTTTTCACATTGAGCCGGAACAAATCAAAATGGGATAGGGTTTCATTTGTTATTAATTTCTGTGTATCTATTACTAGTAGTGTCATTTTTTTCCTCTAAGATCTTACTGGCGGCTATCATCACTATCGATACCAACTGCATAAGCGACGAATCATCTTGCAGTGGCGGCATACAGGTCGTAATGCCTGTCTCTTAACTGCGTTAATCAATGAGCCCCATTTAAATCCCTTCCTGTTCAAATTTTTCGCGGAGTTCCAGGGCATCCTCGAATGTACTTTTCCATCCGTACTTTTTTAAATCCACTCTGTTTTCCGGCGATACTTCAACGCCCTCTCCCATCAGCAAAAGCCTCTGGGTTTCCGGATATTCAAAGGATGAAGCGCCGGACAGAAAACCGCTGCTGTTTACAATCCTCCAGGCCGGTATTTGGCCGTCCAGGCTTTTGTGGCTCAATGCATATCCCACCTGTCTGGCATTGCGGGGACTTCCGCAGAGAAGGGCAATCTGGCCGTAAGTAGCCGCCTTGCCATATGGAATCATATGGCAGGCTTTTTCCATCCTTTTATAAAAATCCATGCCCCACTCTCCTTTCCGCCGCGGCTGTGTTATGGTTCTG
>CATWBR010000104.1 GCA_958349075.1 uncultured Clostridium sp. | reverse complement strand
AGGCTGCGGATATTACTCCACAGCCTTTTATGAAACTTAAATTTACTGTAATAACTGTAATACTGACTGCGGCTGCTGATTTGCCTGTGCCAGCATGGCCTGTGCAGACTGCTGAAGAACGCTGTTCTTCGTAAATGTCATCATCTCTTTCGCCATATCTACGTCTCTAATACGAGATTCAGCTGCTGTGATATTCTCAGTTGTAACACCCAGGTTGTTGATTGTGTGCTCCAGACGGTTCTGGAATGCACCTAATTTACCTCTCTGTGTGGATACTTTATTTATCGCATCCTTAATTGTCTTCATTGCATTAGATGCATTAGTTGTATTGTTCACTGTTACAGCCTTTACTCCCAGACTTCCAGACTTCATATCCTCAATGGCCAGGTTCAGCTGATTGAAAGAATCACTTGTATCTCCAATCTGAAGTGTTAAAGATTGCCCCTTGTCGCCTGCTGTAACTGCGTTGAAGTTCGTTGCCGTAAGCGCTGTGGTAGTATCATCTTTTTTAATATCAATTGTCTTTCCTGAAACACTGAATGTAGATAATGCTTTTCCTACCTCTGGATCCGTAAATGTGCCAGCAGTTATTGCGGTCTGTACAGCTTCCTTGACAGCTTTTTCAATTGCCTGTGCAGAATAAGATGTATCTGCCTTACTGCTCAGTGTAACTACTACCTTTCCACCTGCATCAACAGATGCCTGGATAGAGCCCTCTGCAATATCTTTATCTGTTCCCATTGCAAAGCTTCCCGTTGCTACAGCCCCTACTCCGCCAACTACTGCATCAACGAATCCTGCTCCAACTGTGAGTTTTGTAGTACCAAACGTTACGTCTGTGGTACTTGCATTCTTTAAGCTGCCATCCAGTAACTTAATACCGTTAAAGTTAGTGCTGTCTCCAATACGATCAATTTCATCATTCAAAGCATCGAATTCATCCTGAATTGCTTTTCTATCTACTTCATTATCATAGGTTCCGTTGGATGCCTTAGTAGCCAGCTCTGTCATACGGTTTAACATGGAATGAACTTCCTGTAAT
This sequence comes from uncultured Clostridium sp., assembly GCA_958349075.1. Taxonomy (GTDB): domain Bacteria; phylum Bacillota; class Clostridia; order Lachnospirales; family Lachnospiraceae; genus Otoolea. The sequence continues at coordinate 10,289 of CATWBR010000104.1, read as the reverse complement.
CCGCCTTCTGCTGTCTGAATCAGGGAGATTGCATCGTTTGCATTGTCGGTTGCTGTTTCCAGACCTTTAATCTGAGCTCTCATCTTTTCGGAAATTGCAAGACCTGCTGCATCATCGCCGGCGCGGTTGATCCTGTAACCAGAAGATAATTTCTCAAGTGATTTGGAAATATTGTTGTTGTTGATTCCCAACTGTCTCTGGGAGTTAAGTGCCATAATGTTGTGCTGAATCCTCATAATATTACCTCCATGTAATAATTTTTGGGACTTCCCTGTCCTTTTTATTTCTATTCAGTTGTGTCTGCCAAACGGGCCCTGTCTGGCAGGGAGACTGGTCAGAACATACCATCCTTACCGTCCTACTATTAATATCGAACCAAACAAAAAAGACTTTACCGAAAAATTGCACAAAATTAAATACAAGGTTTTGTGCAATTTTGAGAAAGTCTTTTCTGTGCTTTTTATATACCCCTCTTATCACCCATACAAACTCTCCTCAATATAAAACTCCTCCAACGTAATCCCTTTCTCCATCATATACCTGGCCACATCCACCCCCACATATCTGAAGTGCCACGGCTCATAATTGATCCCGGTACTCTCCTCTTTCCCCTTCTCGTACCTCAATATAAATCCATACTCCGCGCAATTTTCCCGCAGCCATTTCCCTTCCTTCGTATCCTCAAATCCCTCTTCCAGCTTCTGATAGGACTGTGAGCACACATCAATCGCAAGTCCCAGGCAATGTTCCCCGGAACCGGGAATAGACAGCACATGCTGGGCCTCTTTATAGGCATCCTCCATACTGTATCCACGTTTCACATAGCTCTTCACCTTACGGTTAAATAAAATCTCCTGCTTGTCCAGCGTCCGGTATGCAGAGCACACAATCGGGCGCAGACCTTCCGCCTTCATATCCGACATCATACGGACTGTAGTATCATAGATTCTGGCATCCACAGACTGTTCCGTTCCGGGCAGAGCCTTCAGCTCCACCGAGTAATCCTCCGGTATCGGATATTTAGCGTTTGTCAGAATCAGCGCCCACATATCTTCTTCCCGGATCAGAGGCCCCATTCCATCTTTGTTCTGGCTGCCGGATTCTTCTCCGTCATTAACCGTCCCTCCGATTCCACTTCCTTCATCTGCCTGGCTTCCGTTACTGCTGTCAACCGCATCCGTCTTCTCTCCGGCAGCGATTTTCTCCTCTTCGCCTTTACCCTTGTCTTTCCCTCTCCCCTTAAACCATGCAAAAAATCCCGTCTGCTCCTCAGCATCCGGGTCATCCGGCAGTTCGGCGGTCTCTTCTGTTTCCGCTCCGCCCTCTGCCTTTATTTTTTCCATTTCCGCCTTTGCACCTATATACATAAACACGAGGATCAGAAGAAATGTATAGATCAGCATTCTTCTGCTCCTCACTATCAATTGATCCTGGGAAGATTTTCTTTGCACCGTAGGTTCCCCCTGTGTTTCTCTGTCTTCTGTATCTGCCTGTCTCTGTATTTGCCTGTCCTGTATCTGCCTGTCTCTGTATTTGCCTGTCTCTGTATTTACCAGTCTTCCGTATTTACCTAGCCCCTTACCGTATCCGTCTCAACTGATCATTCTGCCTCTTCAAAATATATTTATACAGCAGATCTTCCTGGAGATTCGTCATATCCATAAACTCACAGCCGTACCCTATCAGATTATCCGCCCTGGGCACGATTCGCCGGATGGTACAGTTATAAATCATGGAATCCCTCATATCTTCAATCACAATATCGAAAATATCGCCTACACTGAGATCCAGGTCTGTTTTGAACATCAGCCCTCCGAGGCTGATATCCACCAGTTGCACATTCTGGTTTAAATATTCCTGCTCACCGCTTTCTCCGTTGTCATCGGTATAGCTGTGGTTCAGGCGCAGTATCACCGCCTTGCTGCGGGAACTGATCCTGAAATACTGACGCCTTTCGTCGTTGGTCGCCTCAGTCAGATTTATGATACGGGCGATCTTGGCCGTAGACAGGTACACATTTCCCACCAGCACACGGAACCCCAGCTTGGCATTGTAAATCTCCACCTTGACTACCATGTTGTAGGAAATCTCGGGCAGTTCATTTCTGGAACTGTTGATATCGATATATGTATCCCTGACTTTATGTAAAGTTCCCATGGTGAGCAGATCGTTGCTGGTCGATTTGATCACACAGGAAGAACCGATATAATCATCCGGCAAAATAACCATTTATATTACCTCCTCACCGCTTCTCCCCAGTCTCTGCGTCTGGCGCACTTCCTGATTTTGAAGTTTCTTTCAGTCTGTCCCTGCTTTTCACTCTGCTTATTTCCCTGTCTTTTGTCCTGTTTTCTGAATCTCCGCTTGTCCGCATACCGGCTCTGGACCTTAATAGATTTCTGCCCGCAGTCTCCCGCTTCTCCGCGCTTTTGACATCTTCCTCACTCTTAATCCGGGCGGATGTCTCCAGCAGCCTGCAGTAAATCGCCGCCACCACCTCATAGAGATCCACTGGGATGTTGCTGCCTACCTCGAGCATACACAGCAGAGATGCGGCGCTGTCATCCTTGAAAACAGGGATTCCTTTTTTCTCGGCAATATCTATGATATTTTCGGCCACAGTCCCGTAACCGGAGGCGATCACCACCGGGGATGTGTCTTCTTCCACATTATATTTCAGCGCGACCGCTTTGTTCTTCTTAGATTTTGACATCGACACCAGTCCTTTTATATGGCAGAGTTTTAAATACATCCATCAGAGATCGGTTTTTATCCAGTTTATCCACCTTAATCTCCGACAGGCGGTATCCTTTTTCCTGAATGATCCCGGAAAATTCGGGAATCAGTCCTGAGAAAATTTTAGCGTAATCTCCGGGGCAGAACAAGTAGAAGGACAGTTCTTTTCCATCTGCCATGAACTCCGCCTCAAATTGGCCGATTCCGCTGATATCGAAGGTCACCAGCACGTGCACATGGCTCTCTCCGTCTTTTTCGCCCTTGTAGTTTTTCGAACCGCTGTCATTGGGATCGATCCACAACTCGGAAAATGCATTCAGTCCCTGAAATTCCACGGGAATAACAAAATGCAGCAGCGGTGTATAGTTGCAGGGGGAAGATAAGAGGCTCACAATGATTTTTTCTATCTTATCACCATTTAAGCTGGCCATCTCCGATTCCCTGTCCTGTTTGCTGATGATCTCAGCCAGTACATCCATGATCCGGGAACGGTTCTGAACCGACTCTCCTGTACGGAACCCCTCCATATAGTCGAATATCATGTGCTTTAACGCTTCTTTACTCTCTCTCCCGTTGATGTGAATGAGCACATTGAGGAGGGCCTCCTGGAAAAAGGACTCATTGTCCTGAAACCGGGAGAGGTTGTATATGATGATGGGTACAACCTTGGCTACCTGCGGGCTGTAGAGGATACTGCTCTCCAAATCCCTCAGAAGCTCAAGGATTCCGCTCTTCAATTCCTGGAACTGTCCGGCGCTGTCCGGCGCCCGAAGCTGTTCCAATATCGCGTCAATACGCCCTGACAGCCGGCTGCTCCCGGCAAGCTGCTCCCTCAAATATTCCATACTGTTGGCCGCGGAATCGATCACATCCTGCCTCGCTATGGTACCGTTGACCGATTTTAAGAGGTCGGCGATTTCTTTTGACATATCGGGATTATCCCGCAGCAGTTCCCGCAGGGTCTCAAATAACGGCCCCTTAAAAAGCGTGGACGCATACTCCTGCTTTAACAATTCCTCCACAATCTGATCCGGTTTAATCAGAAGTGACTGGAACAACTGCTGTATCTCCTGCGTCACTGTTTTATTATTCACCGGGAGAAGACTGATGATCTCCTCCAGCATGTATATGTTTTTAAGATAATTCACCGTGACGTCCGGATCCTTTAGGAGGTTCATCAAAACTGCTGAACCCGTCTCCTTCTGCAGCACATTGTGCTGTCCCAACAGACTGCTGCTGTTCGGATTTTTCACGATGTGGCTGATCTCCTGAAGATCAAAGGGAATGGACGGGTCGGCCACCGGTTTATTTGATTCTACTACATTTTTACTTAAAACCGGCGACGTCACTCTGAGTATATCTGCCATTACCGCAATCCTCTCTTAATCTGCCCATCCATATAATAATAGCTGCAGTTTTCTTCCTTCCTCGATATTACCAGACGGCTGTCGCCGATTGAAATAATGGTTCCGCCGTACACTTCTCTGGCGAGAAGTCTGGATTTTTTAACTTCTTTTAACCGGGAAGTCAAATTCTGCATCTGATCCTTCATCTTTTTCTGCTTCATGGTGTTGACGGGCAGCCATATCTTTAATTCGTTAAGCTTCTCTGTCTGTTTTGGCGTAATCGTTCCCGCCTTCTGTCTTGTGTTCAGGTAATTGATATTTTTGCGGCATTCGTCAAGCTGCGCAGTGATATCCGCAATCTCTTTTTTCAGGCTTTCAACCTCTTCTAAAAGCTGCGGGGTCACGCCCAGAGTCACCAGCGTCGTAATCTGACTCATGGCGCCCACCGTCTTTACATCCATCACATTGTAGACCGAGCAGACGCCGCCGATAAACGCGGCTCTCCGGCCGTTCAATGTAAGATTGTTGCCGCACGATACTTCAGAGTTTATGATGTATTCCGCCTGAATATTTCCTTTGGCATAAATCCGGCAGTCTTCCAGGAATTTGGCAGTGACATCGCCTGCTGATTCCAGACAGCCGCTCTTCATTCCCCGCATCCCTTTATATAGAGTGATGCTGCCGCCTGCGATCAGGGTTGCCCCTTCCACAATTCCCATTACTGTAATGTCGCCCTTGGCCTTTACCGTAAAACCCTCCAGCACATCTCCTTTTACGCTGACGCTCCCGGTGAAATCGATATTTCCAACAGAGTTATCCACATTTCCGCCGATATTTAAGATTTTTTCCACATGAAAACGCCCGGTACGGAATGATAAGTTTCCCTCACAGGCCGTGATCAGTTTGTCTTTCTCTTCGTTATAGACTACGTTTTTACCCTGCGGTATGGGGGGCATAACGCCCGTTTTACCATACACAGTGTTGCCGAAGATATCCACACCGTCCTCCGGCGGTTCCGGCGGCGTCAGCTCGCAGACAATCTCCCCGGCCTTCACATTATGGATATAGTTGGTACTTTTAAAATCAATGCTGTCATTTTCCTTGGAGGCAAATTTCACCTCTTTATGGCGCGGAAAAAAGTCTTTTATCTTACCGTTCTTTCCGTCTGCCGCCGGTTTCCCTTCAGCAAAGAGAAATACCTGATTGTACAGCTCATTTTCCACTATTTCCTTCAGTTTATCTTCATCAACGCCGTACTCGATCCCCATCTGTTCCAGGCGGTCCCTCAGCTCCTCGAATGAGATGTCTTTGCCGCCGCCTGCAGGGCTGCCGACAAGGATAGAAGCGCTCATCTTGTCCTCCGCTACGGCAATCTCCACCGTGGCATCTCTCGGTTCTGTCTCCGTGAGCTCTTCCGGCAAAGTCTCTGAGCCGCTTTCATTCCCGGTAACAGTCTCTGCATCACCGGCCGCTTCTGCTCCCAGTTCTTTTTTCTTTTCCTTATCGTTCCAGTCTTCCACTGTCTCGATCAGTCCACTCATACTGTCGGATGCCTGTTCCGCGGCTTTCTCCGTCTCTTCTTTCAGGTAGCCCTCGTCCGGATCCAGATCTCTCAACCGGAATTTCTTCTTTTCTTCCGGCTCACGGTATTCTTCGTCCCGCATTTCCTCTTCCGCCGCGATTTTCTTCTTTTTTGAGAAAAATCCGAATATCCCGTTTTTCTGTCCCATAAGATCCCTCCTGTACAGCCATGATGTAATCTTTAATCTTAGGTTACACTTAAGCATCCCTGCCTGTCAATCCCACGGTGCACAATTCCTGTCGGTATACCTTCTTTTTATAATCTGCAATTTGCAGGTTATCTCAGATTATTAATCATTTCCTCAATCTGATCCGCTACCGTGACAATCCTGCTGTTGAGCTGAAATCCCCTCTGTGACTCGATAATATTGACCATCTCCGTACCGATATTCGCGTTGGAGCCTTCCAAAGCCATGGCAATAATTTTAGGATTACTGCTCATCTGTCCGTCTTCGCCGGCTTCTTCCTCCTCCACCTCATACCACTCTCCGCTGGTCTCACTAGTGCGGAAACGGTTACTTCCTGCTGCGGACAGACCGGCCGGGTTGTCACATGTGAACAGGCCTATCTTGTCTTTCAGGTTTTCCAGATCCAGGACATTCGTCTCTTCGTCGCGGTCTCCCTTTCCCTTCACAGTCTTGTACTCCAGCTCGATATAATCTCCATCCATGCTGAGCACATAGTGCCCGTCCGCTGTGGTAAGATAATTGCCGTCATCCGTTGCCGATATCTGAAAGGAACCGTCCCTTGTATATAATGGCTCCTCTTCGTCTTCCCCGCCCTCAATAGCAAAATAGGCATTTCCCACAATGGCAAAATCCAGGGGGCTTTCTGATGGAATCAGGTTTCCCGCCGTCATATTGGTTTTGACCTGGCCTACCTTGATTCCGTGTCCCACTAAGTGTTCGCCCTCAGACTTTGTGTCCATCTGTGTCTTTATCAGCTCGTCAAATGATACCTTTGACGTTTTAAATCCCGTTGTGTTGATGTTCGACATGTTGTTGGCCGTCACATCCAGTTCCGACTGAAATGATTTCATCCCGGAGACTGCCGAATAAAATGCACTGTTCATTTATAATTCCTCCTGGAAGATCGATTAGATCTTCCCTATCTCCGATACCGTCTTCTGGTTCATCTGATCGATAATTGTAAGCGCGCGGCTGCAGGACTGAAATGCCCGCTGTATTTCCATAGACCTCGCCATTTCGTCATTCAGATTCACGTTGGACTGCTCCAGCTTCCCCTGATATACTTCCGGATAACTCTCCGTCAGTTGCGCCGTACCGGCGCCGAACATTCCGTTGTCATAAACGGTCAGATTTTCATAATTATCCGCTTCGACAATCCGGAACAAATCCAGTTCTCCGCCCTGGTTATCATAGATCACACCGTTTGTTCCAACGTTGAATCCATCCTCCCCGATTTCGATCGGTCCCATATCTCCGACAACATACCCTTTTCCCGGAAGGACCAGATATCCCTCCGCGTCTTTGTCGAAGTTTCCGTTTCTCGTCAGGAATTCGCCGTTCTCCCCCTGTATCACGAAGAATCCGTCCCCGTGAATTGCCATATTGTAAGGATTGTCCGTATCCACGATGATTCCCTCTTCAAAATTTGTGGCCTCCTCGGCTACAATGGCGATTGGTGAGCCCTGGCCGATGGGTGCAGTCACGCCTCCCATCTGACGCACAAGCTGCTGATCGAAGGTGGTTCCGACCATACGCTTACTTCTAAATCCCGGCGTCTTCTGGTTTGCCATATTGTCGGCCGTCACGTCCAGTGCCCTGCGGTTCATCAGCATACCTGAGGCCGCTGTATAAAATCCTGAAAACATACTCTCATCCTCTCACATACTCGTCCAAATCCGCTTTCAGCTTTGTGATGGCCTTTGTGTGGATCTGGCAGACTCTGGACTCGCTTATTTCCAGAATCTCTGCTATTTCCGAGTATTTTAGTTCTTCATAATAGTAAAGAGTAACTACAAGCCGTTCCTTTTCCGCCAGCGCATCGATGGAGCGCGTCAGCGCCCCGCAGATGTCTTTATAGAACAGACTCTCCTCCGGCTTGTACGAATCATTCCGGTTCTCCGGCTCCGTTCGCAGGACGGTCCCCGTCAGGTCCTCCAGCATCGATTCCAGCGATATTACAACGGAATGGTTCATATACTGCATGTGGCTCTCCACCTTCTCCTTTGGAAGATCCATATAACGTGCAATTTCTGCCGCATCAGGCTCCCTCATATCACGGTTGGCGAGAAAGGCACATGCCTCCTCAATTTTTTTATTAAAGTTTCTTGCCCTGTGAGGCACCCAGTCCTGCTTTCTGATATAGTCGATCAGCGCGCCGCGGACTCTTATATAGGCATACGTCTCAAATTTGGCTCCTTTTGTATTGTCATACCGGTCCATGCAGTCCATCAGGGCCAGCACCCCCTGATTGATTAAATCCTCTTCCTGCGCACTGCCTGTGGCAATCCCGCGCAACTGCGCGGCCGCCGAACGTACAATATAAAGACAGCTCATGGTCAGGTCGTTGCGCAGATCCTGAGCTCCTGTTTTCTGATACTGTTCCAGGAGGCTTACAAAATCTCTGTTTTCCCGGACACCACATTCGGGGCCTCTTTTTTCAGGGTTTTTTCGGCTGCTTTCCATAGGCACCTATCTCTTTGCTTTCGTTAATTTAATGCTATACTGCCCAGTGCCTGAATCTGGATATTGTTATCAATCTCGCTGAAGGACACCACCGTGACATTCGGATAAAACTGATCGATCAGTTTTTTGAAATAAATCCTTACCACCGGCGATGTAAGCACGATCGGCACGTTGACCAGCTCTTTAATTTTACCGATCTCCTCCGTCGATACATTGATGATTTTCTGGATCGTCACCGGATCCAGCGCCAGATAAGAACCGGTGTCCATCTTTTTCACGGAGGACATAATCATATTCTCTATCTTTTCATCGAGGCTTATCACCTTCATCTGTCCGGCCTCTGAGAAGCGGTGTGAAATGGTTCTCTTAAGCGCCTGTCTCACATATTCGGTCAGCATATCTGTATCCTTGACCTGGGAGCCGTAGTCGGACAGCGTCTCGATAATCGTCTCCATATCCCGGATCGGCACGCCTTCCCGGAGGAGATTCGCAAGCACCTTCTGGAGATTGCCCACTGTGATGATGGACGGTATGGTGTCTTCTATTATGGTGCTGTTGGTCTTCTTTAAGTTTTCCAGCAGATTGTTGACTTCCTGTCTGTTGAGCAGCTCATGCAGATGTTCCTTGATAATCTCCGACAGGTGCGTGATAATAACCGAGGTCGGATCAATCAGTGTATATCCGGCCAGTTCGGCCTGAATCTTTTTATCTTCACTGATCCATTTTGCCGGAATATGGAACGCGGGATCCACGGTTTCAATTCCCGGGATATCGTCGCTGTCATCACCGGGAGCCAGCGCCAGGAAATGATCCGTCAGAATATCGCCTCTCGCCACTTCCTCCCCCTTCAGAAGTATACTGTACTGGTTGGGGTTTAATTGTCCGCTGTCTTTGATTCTGACAGAAGGAATGACAAATCCCATTTCCACTGCCATCTGTTTTCTGAACATAACCACGCGGTCGATAAAATTGCCTCCGCTTGATTCGTCCACCAGCGGTATCAGGCTGTAGCCGAATTCCATCTCAATCTGTTCTACGCTCAGTAGCCCGTACACATTTTCAATGTTTTTATAGAAGGATGCCTCGCTGGTTACCTCGGTCTCAACAAGGCCGGGAGCGGCCGCCGCTTCCTCTGCAATGCTTTTTTCTTTTTTCTGTAAATAGTAACCGCCCCCTATCATGAATGCCGAAATAACAAGGATCTGGGGCACTGGAAATCCTGGAATCAGTACCAGACAGAGAATTGCCGTGCCTGCAATCATGATGACCTTGGGCTGGGCTAAAAACTGGCCGGCTACATCTTCACTCAGATTATTTTCCGAAGCCGATCTGGTAACGATCATACCGGTTGCCACCGAAATCAGCAGGGCAGGAATCTGGGATACCAGTCCGTCGCCAATGGTAGCCGTCGTGTAGATCTGCATGATGTCGGAAAAGGATCCCTGATGATTGGTAAAACCAACGATAAGACCACCGATAAAGTTAATCAGTGTAATAATGATGGAGATGATGGCATCTCCCTTTACGAACTTAGTGGCGCCATCCATGGAACCGAAGAAATCGGCCTCCCTCTGAATTTTGGAACGCCTGGTTCTGGCCTGGTTTTCGTCAATGAGTCCGCTGTTTAAGTCCGCGTCTATGGCCATCTGTTTTCCAGGCATCGCATCCAGGGTAAACCTGGCGGCAACCTCCGCCACTCGCTCCGAACCCTTAGTGATGACGATAAACTGAACTAAAACGATAATTAAGAATATTACAAAACCGATGACCACGTTTCCTCTGATAACAAACTCACCAAAGGTCTTGACCACCTGTCCTGCATTGCCGTTGTTAAACAGGATCCGCCGTGTGGATGAGATGTTCAGTCCAAGACGGAACAGCGTTGTAATCAGAAGGATGGATGGAAATATGGAAAATTCCAGAGCCTCCCTGATGTACATGGTCATACACAGGATCAGGAACGACAGTGTAATAT
>CATWBR010000103.1 GCA_958349075.1 uncultured Clostridium sp. | reverse complement strand
CTATAATAGATGAGAAAAAAATTTTCGGGGAAAGAATCCATGCGTGTGATATCGGGAAGCGCCAAGAGGCTGCTTTTGAAAACAATAGAAGTTAAGGATACCAGACCTACCACAGATAGAATTAAAGAAACGCTTTTTAACATGATGCAGAATGATATTTATGGCTGCACTTTTTTAGATCTCTTCAGCGGCAGCGGGGCGATTGGCATTGAGGCGCTGAGCCGCGGCGCCGGGCTGGCCGTTATGGTGGAGAATAATAAAAGGGCAATCGAGTGTATCAGAGAGAATCTTAAGACTACCCGTCTGGAAGAGAAGGCAATGGTGATGGACTGTGATGTGATAACTGCGCTTAAGCGTCTGGAGGACAGGCAGCTTACGTTTTCTATCATTTTTATGGATCCGCCATACAATCAACTGCTGGAGAAGACTGTGCTTGAATACCTGGCCCATTCAGCCCTGATTGACCGGAATACCCTTATTATTGCGGAGGCATCCAGGGAGACAGAGACGGATTATCTTTCTGAGCTTGGGTTTGAACTTGTACGCGAAAAGGAGTATAAGACAAACAAGCATTTATTCATTACCAAAGGAGAAAACTAAAAATGAAAACAGCCATTTACCCGGGCAGCTTTGACCCGGTGACGCTCGGCCATTTTGATATAATTGAGCGTTCTTCCAAAATTTTTGATAAACTCATCGTCGGGGTTTTGAATAATAGTGCAAAATCTCCGTTGTTTTCTGTCGAAGAACGTGTTAAGATGTTAGGGGATGTAACCTCACATTTTGGCAATGTGGAGGTACAGTCTTTTGACGGTCTGCTGATTGATTTTGTACGCGGGAATAATGCGAACGTAATCGTCAGGGGACTCAGGGCTATTACAGATTTTGAGTATGAACTGCAGCTTGCGCAGATGAACAGGGTTATTGCACCCGAGATAGACACACTGTTCCTGACTACCAATCTTAAATATGCATATTTAAGTTCCAGCATGGCGAAGGAAGTGGCCATGTACGGCGGCGATATTTCTTCCTTTCTGGCTCCCGAGGTAGCCGAGGAAGTGAGAAAGAAATATGCGGTGCAAAAGTGACAGGGAGCAAATAAGTAAGGAGAAAGACTATGAGCAGAATTGAACAGATCATTACAGAGATTGAAGACTACATCGACAGTTGTAAGTATCAGGCGCTGTCCAATGCAAAGATTCTTGTTAATAAAGAAGAGATTGAGGAGCTGCTTGTGGAGCTCCGCTTAAGGATTCCGGAAGAGATTAAGAAGTACCAGAAGATTATCAGTAACCAGGATGCCATTCTCCAGGAAGCACGCTCCCAGGCCGATGCCATGGTGGCGGAGGCAACGGCCCAGACGAATGAACTGGTGAATGAACATGAGATTATGCAGCGTGCCTATTCAGAGGCCAACAGCATTATTGAACAGGCGAACGCCCAGGCCCAGGCCATTGTGGACAGCGCCGTTGTCGAGGCGAATAATATCCGCCAGGGTTCCGTACAGTATACGGATGATATGTTGCGCAGCCTTCAGACGATTATTAAGCACTCCATGGAGGGCGCACAGGGCAGATTTGACGCCTATATGAGTTCCATGCAGTCCAGCTTTGACATTGTATCCTCCAACCGCAACGAGCTGGCAGGCAGCGTCGTAAGGGAGCCGGATGACATCGGTGAGGCTGCGGCTACAGAGATGACAGCAGAATAAGAATAAAACATGCGAAACTGGCGTGAACCAGTTTCCAGAGTACATAATGCCGGATGGAGAGTCCGGCATTTTTTATAACCGTATTTGTCTGGGAGACGCCGGAGAGGCCGCCGAAGGCGGCGGAAAACAGGATGACCAGCGCCGCCGGCAGGCCGGACAGCGAGCGGGACACATTGTCGATTCCCGTCGTCATTTCCACAAAACCGGTCAGAAGGGGTTTGACCGGTTCCGGGATCAGGCCGGAGCCGCAGATAAAGCGTGCGAGGATAGAATACAGCATAATATATCCTCCGATTTTGACCATAATCTCCAGGGAGGACATCATAATCTCGTCAAAGGGCTGGGATTTGGCGGAAGACGCATCCGCGGCAGCCCCCATGGATACGCCCGCAGACGCTCCCATAGATTGGCCTGCAGGCAGCGGGGCGGTGCTTCTGTAGAAAACCTGTACCAGAAAACCAAGAAGAATAACCGGTATGTAAAGGGAAGCCGCGACGAAAAGAAAGGGGACGGCGCCGTCCAGATGGGAATGGATATATCCGGCTACGAACATCGGGCTTGGGCAGCCGGCAATGGCCAGCAGACGCTTTCCTTCATTTGCCGTGATTTTTCCCTCTCTCAGGAAATCGGCGGTTGTCTTGGCTCCCATCGGGTAGCCGCAGAGAAGCCCCGCCATCAGGGCATAGCTTCCGTCGTCCGACAGATGGAGAAGCCTGAAAAGAGGAGAAAAGGGCCGTGTGATGAGAGGTACGCCTCCTAATGACACGAGAAGGCTGGAACACATCATAAAGGGAAGCAGTGTCGGAAGCACCACATTAAACCACAGCAGAAGTCCGGACTTGGCTCCTTCAAAGGACTGGGCCGGATGCATCAGCAGGAAAATCAGGATCAGGACCGGGATGACCGGCAGGATGGATTTTTTCATAAGAGCCCGAATAGAATGTTTTATATAATATATGTCCGGAAGCGATTCTCTTATGTTCATTATATTTCTTATTCTGTTATCCGTCTTTAACACGACCATGTTTCACTGGCTGGGCCAAAACCCCGGCTTTTACCAGTTGAACGCTTATACCTGGGAGAGCGACGACTTCAGGAGTATGAAGCTGGGAGCGGCCATTGCAGGGCAGGAACGCCCTGATTACGATCAGATTGCATCCCTGATGCTTCAGCATGAATTTGATTTGACAGACTGCAAGGATTTGACGTATCATAACAGCATGGCCCTGATGCAGAAGCCGGCCGCATATAAAAAGCTGGTGGGCGCATACGAGGTGATCCTTTCTGATTTAAAATATTTCCCTATTCCGGAGAGCACAAGGGCCGGAACTCCCTTTCCCGTCTATGAGGATAGCTGGAAGCAGAAGCGGACCTACGGCGGAGAGAGGGGACATGAGGGCTGCGATATTATGGGCACGCAGAGAGAACGGGGATTTTACCCGGTCATAAGCATCAGCAACGGCACGGTGGAGAAGATGGGCTGGCTGGAACAGGGAGGCTGGCGTATCGGAATCAGGACGCCGTCCGGCGCTTATATTTATTACGCCCATCTTTACTCCTATGCAGGAGATTTAAAGGTGGGAGATACGGTGAGGGCTGGGGAGCTGCTTGGCTATATGGGTGATTCCGGCTATGGAAAGCAGGAGAACACGGTGGGGAATTTTGCCGTGCACCTGCATCTGGGAATCTATATCCGAACCGACCATTATGAAGAGATGAGCGTAAACCCGTACTGGATTTTAAAATACCTGGAAAAGAACAGGCTGAAATATAATTACTGACAGTGAATAAAGGAGAATGCAAATTGGACTACAGAGAACTTCCGGCTGATTTTCTGGAAAAGATGAGAGGCCTTTTGAATGAGGAATTTGAGGATTATCTGGCCTGCTTTTCGGAGCCTCCCCACTATGGGCTGAGAGTCAACCGGCTTAAATGTTCCCCAGGGGAATTTGCCGCAGCCTGCGGCTGGGAGCTTCTGCCGGTTCCGTGGATTGACAACGGTTTCTACTATAATAAGGAGTTGAAGCCGGCCAGGCATCCCTGGTATTATGCCGGTCTTTACTATCTGCAGGAACCGAGTGCGATGACACCGGCGTCACTCCTGCCGGTCATGCCGGGGGACCGTGTCCTGGACCTCTGTGCGGCTCCGGGAGGAAAGAGCACGGAACTGGCCGCAAAGCTCATGGGCCGGGGCCTCCTTTTTTCCAATGATATCAGCAATTCCAGGGCAAAGGCATTGCTTAAGAATCTGGAACTGTTTGGAGCCGGGAATATCTGTGTCTCCAGCGAGACGCCGGAAAAGCTTTCCCTGAGATTTGGGGAGTTCTTTGACAAGATCCTCATTGACGCGCCCTGTTCCGGAGAGGGAATGTTCCGGCGCGACAGCGATATGGTTAAAAGCTACAGGGAAAAGGGACCCGATTATTACAGCGAAGTCCAGTATGGGATTGTCACGGAGGCCGTTAAGATGCTGCGTCCCGGCGGGATGCTTCTTTACTCAACATGTACCTTCGATGAAAAGGAAAATGAGGGCGTCATCAGGCGCCTGTTGAGTGAACACGGCGACATGCATCCGGTGCCTCTTGAAAAGCGGGAAGGATTTGTTCCGGGCTTCGGGCTGACGGAATGTGTAAGGCTGTTTCCCCACAAAATCCGCGGGGAAGGCCATTTTATCGCCCTCCTGAAGAAGGATGGAGGAGAAGAAAAGAATTTACCGTCCGGCGCCGGGAGGCCGGAGACAACATCCGTTCCGACAGGAAAAGGATGGCCCAAAGAGCTTAACCCGGTCCGCATGTTTCTGGAGCTGACAACGGCGGACTGGGATCCGGAACGCATATATCGGGTGGGTGATACGGTATATTACCTGCCGGAGCCCTTCGCGGGGAAGGGAAAGGCATATTTAAAGAATGTCCGTTATCTGAGGACAGGCCTTCTGCTCGGGGAACTTAAAAAAGAGCGTTTTGACCCGTCCCAGGCGCTTGCCATGTTCCTGAGGGCAGAGCAGTTTCAGGACAACTTTAATATGAGTGCGGAGGATGAGCGGGTGATCCGTTACCTGAAGGGAGAGACGGTCCAGCTTACGGAGAATGAGGTGAAGGCCGGAAAGGGCTGGTGCCTAGTCTGTGTGGACGGCTGGCCGCTGGGCTTTGCCAAACGCCAGGGCAGCATTCTCAAGAATAAATATTATCCGGGATGGAGGTGGCAGTGATGGCTGGGACAATCAGGCTTGACAAATTTCTGGCAGAGATGAAAAAAGGGACCAGGAGCCAGGTGAAGGAGGCAATCCGCAAGGGGCGCGTAATGCTTAATGGCGCAGTCTGCCGGGAAGCCGATTATAAGTTTGACCCGGCTGCCGTATCTGTCTGCATGGATGGAGAGACGGTGGCCTACTTTTCCGTCGAATACTTTATGCTTAATAAACCCCAGGGTGTCGTATCCGCGACGGAAGACAACCTGCATCCCACCGTTATTTCCCTGATAGGAGATGCGAAGCGGAAGGATCTCTTTCCGGTCGGCCGGCTGGATATCGATACGGAGGGACTTCTGCTCATTACGAACGACGGCAAACTGGCCCACGAACTCCTGTCGCCGAAAAAGCATGTGGACAAGGTTTATTTTGCAAGGGTTAAGGGAAAACTGAGGGAAGACGTTACGGAGGCATTCGCTGAGGGAATCACGCTGGCAGACCAAACCACTGTACTTCCGGCAGAACTTCTGATAGAATCTTCTTATGAAGAAGACGGGGAACCGGTCTGTGAGGCAAGGCTCACAATCCATGAGGGAAAGTTCCATCAGGTTAAGAGGATGTTTGAGGCAGCCGGAGGACAGGTTGTTTTTTTGAAACGTCTCTCCATGGGAGCCCTCGTGCTGGATCCGCTGCTGAAACCGGGAGAGAGCCGTCCATTGACCGAAGAGGAGATAAAGGCGCTTAGAAAGAGCTGAGCGGCGGAGAATGAACAGAAGGAGCTGTATACAGATGTTAGAAGGAAAAAAAGCGGCAATATTTGATTTAGACGGGACACTGGTGGATTCCATGTGGATGTGGAAGGCGATCGACATCGAGTTTCTGGGGCGTTTCGGCTACGGCTGCCCCGACGATCTGCAGAGAGCCATCGAGGGAATGAGTTTTTCGGAGACGGCCGTCTATTTTAAGGAGCGCTTCTCACTGCCCATGGAACTTGACGAGATTAAAGATATCTGGGTCAGGATGTCCATTGACAAATACCGCTATGAGGTGCCGCTCAAACCGGGGGCAAAAGCCTTTCTGAAGGAGCTGCGCGGCCGCGGTTTTAAACTTGGAATCGCCACCAGCAATGGGCGGGATATGGTGGATGCGGTGCTGGGCTCTTTAAAGGTGGAGCCTTATTTTGATGTGGTGACGACGGCCTGCGAGGTTGCCGCCGGAAAACCTGCGCCAGACATTTATTTGAAGGTATCGGACACCCTGAAGGTGAACCCTTTGCAGTGCCTCGTATTTGAGGATATTCCGGCCGGAATCCTGGCGGGCAAGAGGGCCGGGATGACGGTCTGTGCGGTGGAGGACGAATTTTCACTCGACCTGACAAAGGAAAAACAGTCCATGGCGGACTATTACATAAAAGACTATGATGAACTGCTTATGAGGGAAACGTTAAAAACACAGGCAGACAGATAATTGGAGAAAATGTGATGATACATGATTATTTACCGATTTCCAGGACAGATATGGAAAAACGCGGCTGGGACGCGTGCGATTTTATATATGTGACGGGTGACGCCTATGTGGATCACCCGTCCTTTGGCCATGCCATTATCAGCCGGATCCTGGAATCACACGGCTACAAGGTGGGAATTATCGCCCAGCCGGACTGGAAGGACGCAGAGAGCGTCCGGATTCTGGGGGAGCCGAGACTGGGATACATTGTTTCGGCCGGCAATATGGATTCCATGGTGAACCATTACTCCGTTTCTAAGAAAAGGCGCGCAAAGGATTCCTATACTCCCGGCGGAGTAATGGGCAAAAGACCCGATTACGCCACGGTTGTTTACTGCAATCTGATACGCTCTGTATCAAAGAAACCGATTATCATCGGCGGAATCGAGGCCAGCCTGAGGCGTCTGGCCCACTATGATTACTGGTCGGGGAAAATGAAGCGCTCTGTTTTGCTGGATTCCCAGGCCGATCTGCTTTCCTACGGTATGGGGGAACGCTCCATTGTCGAGATTGCCGATGCGCTTAACAGCGGAATTGATGTTAAGGATATCACATTTATAGACGGGACGGTTTATAAAGCCGATTCCCTGGCGTCGGTGTATGATGAGGTGACGCTGCCTTCCTATAAAGATTTGACGGCAGACAAAAAAGAATATGCGAAAAGTTTTTATACCCAGTACTGCAATACGGATCCTTTCTCGGGCAAACGTCTGGTGGAGCCATACGGCGATCGCCTCTTCGTAATCCAGAATCCGGCGTCGAAACCGCTCAGTCAAGAGGAGATGGACGACGTTTATGCCCTCCCTTATATGAGAAATTATCATCCTTCCTACGAGGAGGCGGGAGGTATCCCGGCCATCACCGAGGTAAAGTTCAGCCTGATCAGCAACCGGGGATGCTTCGGCGGCTGCAGCTTTTGCGCCCTGACCTTTCACCAGGGAAGGATTGTACAGACGAGAAGCCATGAATCGATTGTGGAAGAGGCAAAGCTTCTGACACAGGAACCCGATTTTAAGGGATACATCCACGACGTAGGCGGCCCGACGGCCAATTTCAGGCACCCGTCCTGCGAAAAACAGATGAAGGCGGGAGTCTGTGCGGCGAAGCAGTGCCTGTTTCCAAAACCGTGTAAAAATTTAAATGCCGATCACAGCGACTATATTGCGCTGCTCCGGAAGCTTCGTGATATTCCGAAGGTTAAGAAGGTATTTATCCGCTCGGGTATCCGTTTCGACTATCTGCTGGCGGACCCGGGCCATGCCTTTTTAAAAGAGCTGTGTCAGTACCATGTCAGCGGCCAGCTTAAGGTGGCTCCGGAGCACATTTCCGACAACGTATTAAAGCGAATGGGAAAACCGGAGAACAGCGTATACCGCCAGTTTATGAAGGAGTATGCGAGGATGAATGAGAAGCTTGGAATGAAGCAGTTTCTTGTTCCTTATCTGATGTCCTCCCATCCCGGTTCGACGCTTACGGAGGCGGTGGAGCTGGCGGAATATCTGAGGGATCTGGGCTACATGCCGGAGCAGGTGCAGGATTTCTATCCGACGCCGTCCACGCTTTCCACCTGCATGTACTATACAGGATACGATCCGAGGACGATGGAAAAGGTCTATGTGCCGACCAATCCTCACGAGAAGGCAATGCAGAGGGCGCTGATCCAGTACAGGAATCCTAAGAATTATGAACTGGTTATGGAGGCGCTGAAGGCGGCCGGAAGAACCGATCTCATCGGATTTGATAAAAAATGCCTGATTCGGCCGAGAAAGACAGGATATCAGAACTACGGCAGGAAAAAAGAAGATGGAAAGCCGGACGGAAAGGCATCCAGACCGGTTAAGAAAAAGACCATCAGGAATGTGCATAAAAAATCAGGAAGGTGATACGGAATGAAAATAGCGATAGTAACGGGAGCTTCCTCCGGCATGGGCCGGGAGACGGCGGTGCAACTGGCGGATCGTTTTGCCGGTTTTGGAGAAATCTGGCTGGTTGCCAGAAGAATGGACCGGCTTACGGAACTGGAAAAGCAGCTTCCGGTCCCGGTTAAGAAGTTTGCGATCGATCTCACCGATGAGGCTCAGCTTACCGGGTTTTCCGATGCACTCAAAAGGGAACAGCCGGACGTCAAAATTCTGGTGAATGCCTCCGGTTACGGAAAGATTGGCAATGTCGGAAGCGTTGCGTTAAATGAGGAGACGGGGGTGGTACGCTTAAACTGCGAGGCTCTCTGTGCCGTCACCCATATGGTTCTGCCGTATATGAGCAAAAACAGCCGCATTATCCAGTACGCGTCCTCGGCGTCCTTCCTGCCGCAGCCGGGTTTTGCCGTCTATGCGGCGACCAAAGCTTTTGTCTTAAGTTACAGCCGCGCCCTCGGTGAGGAGCTTAAAAAACGCGGCATCTATGTCACGGCGGTATGTCCGGGACCTGTGAAAACAGAGTTTTTCGATATAGCGGAGACTACGGGGCGCATTCCGCTCTACAAGCGCCTGACTATGGCGGATCCGGTGAAAGTGGTAAAGCTGGCGGTGCGCGACAGCCTGATGGGAAAGCCGGTTTCCGTCTACGGGACTGCAATGAAGGCCTTCCGTCTGATGTGCAAGGTACTGCCGCACAGTCTCATTCTGAAAATCATGTCATGCATTTCACCAAAACAGGTGGTGAAACCGGAAGAGGAGAACAAAAGTGAAGAAATGTAAAAAAGGGGAGTACGGTTATCGTACCAGTTTTAAGAGAAAGCATATTTTCCTGATATCCATTCTGGCCGCATTTATTATCGCTCAGCTTGCCGCCCGCTATTTTACGGAGAGCCAGGCGGTTAAGAATATCCTGACCGTCATGGCCGTTGTCACGGTGCTGCCGGCCGCAAACCTGGCTTCGCCGCTGGTGGCGATTATCAGGTACAAAACGCCCTCAAAGGAATTTTATGAAAAATATTCCGCATATGAAGAGAAATTTCCGATGCTCTACGACATGGTGCTGACAACGAAGGATTATGTGCTGCCGATGGACGCCGTAGCGGTCCATCCGACCGGCATCTATGCCTACTGCATCAATCCCAAGGTGAATATCCAGGAGGCCGAGAAATCGTTAAATGATATTCTCGTGTCCCAGAGGCTGGATCCGAATATGAAAATCACCAAGGAACTGAGCACATTTGATAAGAGGCTTAAGAGCCTGAAACCGGCCTCCGAGTACGAGGACGACGGAAGTGTGGAGTACGCTGTAAATACGATGAAAAGCCTGTGCATGTAGAAAAACGCGGCAGGAAATACATAAGCGGACAGTAAAGTAAGAAGAAACGGAACGGGGAAATAAAGAGGATGCAGGTCGTAAAAATAACAAAAAACGAAGCCGGGCAGAGGCTCGATAAATTACTGGCCAAGTACCTGAATCTGGCGGGGAAAAGTTTTATTTACAAGATGCTGAGAAAGAAGAACATCACTCTCAACGGTAAAAAATGCGACGGTTCCGAGAGGCTTTCCGAGGGCGACGAGGTGAAGCTCTTTCTTTCCGACGAGACAGTCGGAAAATTCTCGGAAGTAAAGATCCAGAAGGTGAAGAAGACGAGGCTTGATGTAGTCTATGAGGACAATGATATTATCCTGATCAACAAACCGGCCGGAATGCTGTCCCAGAAAGCGAAGGACAGCGACGAATCCCTGGTGGAATATCTGATTGATTACCTTTTGGACAGCGGAGAACTGACCGGGGAGCAGATGCGCCAGTTCCGCCCGTCCGTCTGCAACCGGCTGGACCGCAATACCAGCGGGATTGTCATTGCGGGCAAGTCGCTTCCCGGCCTTCAGATTATGTCAAAGGCCATTAAGGAGAGGACAATCGGAAAATACTATCTCTGTATTGTAAAGGGGAAAGTGGACGGAACGAAGGAAATCTCCGGATTTTTAAAAAAAGATGAAAAGACCAACCAGGTGCTGGTTTTAAACAGGGAAGAGAAGGATGCCCTGCCCATCAGGACGCTGTACCGGCCTCTATTAAGCGATGGAACCAATACTCTTTTGGAGGTGAAGCTGATAACGGGCCGTTCCCACCAGATCAGGGCGCATCTGGCCTCCATCGGCCATCCGATAGCCGGGGATTACAAATACGGGGATCCCAGGTTCAATACCGCTGTGAAGGAAAAATACGGGGTCAAATCCCAAATGCTCCATGCCTGGAGGCTTGTAATGCCGACCGTGCTGGAGGAGCCGCTTTCCGGTCTGGGCGGCCGGGAATTTATTGCGGAACCTCCGGCGGTGTTTACCGGGATGACGAAAGAGATGGAGAAAAAGTGAAAGCAAAAGTAACCGTTCAGGTGGCCAGGAGACGATGCTTCACGCAGTGCTTCGCGAAGCGGAAAACTCTAAAGAGACTGAACCGTTACAGGCAGGAGAATAACAAGAATGGGAACCTGGAATACAAGAGGCCTCCGCGGATCGACGCTGGAGGATCTCATCAACCATACAAACGACAGTTACCGTGAAAAGAAGCTGGCGCTGATCCAGAAGATACCGACCCCGATTACGCCGGTCAGTATCGACAAGGAGAGCCGCCATATCACCATGGCCTACTTTGACCAGAAGAGTACGGTAGATTATATCGGCGCGGTCCAGGGGGTGCCTGTCTGTTTTGACGCCAAAGAATGCGCGGTGCCGACATTTCCCCTTCAGAACGTCCATGCCCATCAGGTTGCCTTCATGGAAGAATTTGAGAAGCAGGGCGGAGTGGCCTTTATCATCCTTTATTTTACCGCAAAGGATGAGATGTACTATGTCCCCTTCGCACAACTGAACCGGTTCTGGGCCAGGATGCAGGAAGGCGGAAGAAAAAGTTTTACATACGACGAACTTGATAAATCATGGAAAATCAGGAGTTACCGCGATATCTACGTACATTACCTGGAACCGCTCCAGAGGGATTTGGAGATGAGAGGCGAGGAATGAGAACACCGCCGGGACGGGACTGAAGACTCATACTACACCTCTCACCACCCCGGCCCCTGGCCTGCCGGCGGCGTCCTCATCTGCCCAACTAAATTTCTAATATCCCTTTTTTCCTGAAGAAATATGTAGTATAATATCTGATGTGTGTGGACATGAGC
>CATWBR010000102.1 GCA_958349075.1 uncultured Clostridium sp. | reverse complement strand
ACTATAAAATATAGCCTTTGAAAGTAACAAAATATATACTACTGTACTTTATAGTACTTGTCAAGAAAAAGATTTTAATACACCTCCACCTGCACATCGGAACCGGCAGACAGTATTAACGGATGGAGATACGAGGTACTCCGGCGGATTTTATGCATTTTTGATATAGTTACAGACATCAGAATTCAAAAAACGGGTGAGGAATTCTTTTGTACGATTTGTGGCCCCATACATCGGCAGCCCTGAAAACACCTGGGAGCAGTCATCCGCTTTTTCCATTGCCGCGATGTACTCATGTACATCCACCCCGCCTTTGGGAAGTTCCAGATAGTCCAGTTTCTGCGGATTGACGCGGTGTGTTGCGATCGCATAATCAACTCTCCGTTTACAGGAGCACCGGCCGCCCGACAGGCCGCAGTATTCGTTCAGGAAATCTCCCACCTTTTTTCTAATCCTGGACAGTCTCTGCCGGTACGCCTCCGGAGTAATCCCGAGAATCTCCCCCGCCGTCCGGCTGTCTGCCTTAAACATGGTTCCCAGGATGTAAATACAGCGGCTTTCTCCATCCAGGCATTGAAGCATCACATTGGTGCAGGACATCTTCAGTTCCTCCTCCAAAAGCTTTCTGTCCACCCCTCCCGTCCGGTCGGGAAGGTCCTCCGTCCTTCCGTTTACAATATCCTCGCCGTAGTACTCAAAGCTGAGCGACGCATTGGCAAACATGTGCTTTCTGTAATTCAAAAGATGGTTGGTGGCAATGGAAAAGACCCATGTTGTAAATGCGCTTTCCCTCCTGAAGTCTCCCAGATGGGTCATCACCTTAATCAGAATCTCCTGTGACGCGTCTTCCGCGTCCGCTACCGTCCCCAGCATTCGCAGGGAAAGGTTAAATACCATATCCTGAATCCTTAAAAGGATCTCTTCCACCGCCTCTTTCTTCCCCTCGGACGCCTGTACCGCCAGGATTTCCAGTTTTGTTTTATTTCTGCTTTCTTCTGTCTGATTCATTTTCATTCTCCTTTACCGGCTTTTATCTGTTACGTATCATTAGACAGGCCGGAATATGTTTTGTGACAGTAAAATACCCGCCTTTTATGTAAAATTATTATATCATTCCGGAGAACGGTTTACAAACTCCGCAGAGTGCTTTTAATATCATAGAACATTTCCTGTTATTGCCACTCAAAAAGACAGGCAGGCGACACTCCCGCAACCATGCGGGGCATCTCCTGCCTGCCTTATGACAATAACCTGAACGCGGCCGCACAGAGCAGACTTTTTCTTACTCTTCGGCCAGTTTCTCTATATAATCCCAGACTTCTTCCCTGCCCTGCTTCGTCTCCGCAGAGAAAGGAATCAGCAGCACATCGGTTCCAATGTCAAGACCGACCCTCAGGATCTTCATCTGTTTCTGCAACTGGCTCCTCTTGATTTTATCAGCCTTTGTCGCAATAATGACCGGCTGGTACCCCTGGGAGACAATCCAGTCGTACATCAGCTTATCGTTGTTTGACGGCTCATGGCGGATGTCAATCAGAAGGAAAACGCACTTAAGCATCTTGGAACGGTGGAGATAATCTTCGATCATCTTTCCCCACTTCGCCTTTACCTCCACATTGGCTTTTGCATAACCGTATCCCGGTAGATCCACATAATAGAGTGAATCATTGATGTGGTAAAAGTTGATGGTCTGCGTCTTGCCCGGCTGTGCCGAGATGCGGGCATAGGATTTGCGGTTCATCAGCGCATTGATCAGCGAAGATTTTCCCACATTTGACTTGCCTGCAAAGGCAAACTCCGGCTGTGTATTCTCCGGCAGTTTGCTGGTGATGCCGCATACGGTTTCCAGGTTTACATCTTTTATAATCATGGTTTTCCCTTTCTTTCCGGCTTTACGGCCACGGTAGCCGCCGCCTCGGCCATTGCGGCAAAGGAGGCGTCCCTTTCCCGGCCTGCCGCCTCATCCTCTGTGCATCCCGTTACAAATGCCTCCCGGATTACATCTTCCATCTCCTTGACATAGACAATGTTCATGCCCTTTGTGATCTCTTTTGACAATTCTTCCACATCGGAGCGGTTCTTATCCGGAACAAGCACCTTCTCAATGTGCGCCATCTTCGCCGCCAGGAGTTTCTCCTTCAGCCCTCCGATCATGAGGACATGGCCTCTCAGGGTAATTTCACCCGTCATCGCTGTTTTTGCCGATACCAGACGCTCCGTCACGGCCGACAGCATCGCGGTGGCCATCGTGATTCCTGCCGACGGGCCGTCCTTAGGAACCGCTCCTTCCGGAATATGGATATGAATATCGTGTGTCTCAAAATAATCTTCCGGAACCTGGAATTTCACCGAGGCCACCGAACGCACCCAGGTGAGGGCCGTCTGTGCCGACTCCTTCATCACGTCGCCGAGCTGGCCCGTCATCTGCAGATTACCTTTGCCCGGCATCACGTTTACTTCAATCTGAAGCGTATCTCCCCCAACGCTGGTCCAGGCAAGGCCTCTGACAATTCCCACCTGATCCTCATCGTTGGCATCCTCGTACAGAACCTTTTCACGGCCAAGGTATTTTTCCAGGTTTTTATCCGTGATACGGATTGATTTCTTATCCTGCTCCAAAAGCTCCCTTGCCGCCTTGCGGCAGATATCGCCGATCCTTCTCTCCAGGTTTCTCACGCCGGCCTCCCTGGTGTAATTGTGGATAATCTTTTCGAGGGCGGGATTTGTGATGGTGAGCTGTGCCCTTGTCAGTCCGTTTTTCTCCATCTGCTTGCGTATCAGATAATTCTTCCCGATATGGAATTTTTCATTCTCCGTGTAGCTGTTGACTTCGATCAGCTCCATTCTGTCCAGAAGCGGCCCCGGTATTGTCTGGGTTGTGTTTGCCGTTGCGATAAAGAGCACTTCCGACAGATTAATCGGCAGCTCAATATAATGGTCGCGGAAATGGATGTTCTGTTCACTGTCCAGCACCTCTAAAAGCGCCGAGGAGGTGTCCCCCTTATAGTCGCTGCTCACCTTGTCGATCTCATCGAGAAGCATCAGCGGATTGCTTACACCCGCGAGCTTGATTCCCTCCACGATACGGCCCGGCATTGCGCCGACGTATGTCTTTCTGTGGCCCCTGATCTCGGCCTCATCATGCACGCCGCCAAGGCTGATGCGGACATATTTCTTGCCCAGCGCCCTGGCCACGGAACGGGCAATCGATGTCTTACCGGTTCCCGGAGGGCCCACCAGGCAGATAATCGGGCTGGTGCCTTTCTTCGTCAGAATTCTCACCGCAAGATATTCAAGCACTCTCTCCTTGACCTGAGTAAGGCCGTAATGGTCTTCCTCCAGCACCCGCTCCGCAAACTTGAGATCCGCATTGTCCTTTGTCACCTTGTTCCACGGCAGATCCAGCACGGTCTCCAGGTAAGTCCTCAGCACGTTGGCATCCTGACTGCCGGAGGGCATTCCCTTAAACCGGTTGATTTCCTTCAGAATGCGGTCTTTGATTTCCTTATCCGCCTTAATGCTTTTCAATTGTTTTTTCAGCTCATCCGCATCGGATACGGGGTTGTCCTCCCCCAGTTCCTCACGTATCACCCTCATCTGCTCACGCAGGATATAGTCTTTCTGATTCTTGTCGATTGCCGCCTTTACCTTGGTCTGGAATTCCTTCTTGACCCGGTAAACCTCTGTCTCCGTAAGCAGCAGTTGAAGCACCGTCTCATACATGGAACTCAAGTATGTACACTCCAGAATCCTCTGTCTTGCCTCATAATCCCATGGGAACTGCACGGCCAGTTGGTGAAGAAGCTCTTCCAGCCCGGAAGCGGAGGTCAGGGACAGGAGAAAATCTTTTCCGGCAGTCTGGTTGAGTTTGCCGTATTCTTCCAGCTTCTCCTTTACAATCCTAAGCATAGCCTCTTTCTCTATCACATTTAAGTCGTCCTCTATGTCACCGAGAAGCTCCGCCGTGGCCGTCAGGGTAGAACCGCTGTTGTCCAGTTCTAAAAGCTCCGCTTTCTCAAGTCCCTCAACGGTAACACGGACCATGCCGCCCGGCATCTTCACCAACTGTTTTACAAAGCCGATCGTTCCGATATGGAACAAATCCTCCATGTCGGGGTTCATCTCCTCCGGCTTCACCTGTGTAATCAGAAGGACCTTCTGATCGCCCACCATGGCTTTTTCAACGGCCGCAATGGACTTTCCCCTAATAATATCAAAATTTATCGTCATCTGCGGCAGCACTGTGAGTCCGCGCAGTGCTATCGCAGGAAGTCTCATCTTTTTATCTTCCATTTCTAATCTCCATTTCGCCGTCTTTCAGTTTGTGGCACAAATAGTAATGAAAGTGTTTCCACCTTCTAATTTTCGTGTAACAACGGACTTATCATAAGGCATCCCGGCATTAATATCAGTTGCACCCGTCCTTTTGCTGTTAATATATTATTTCCTACCAGATTCTCACCCGGTCTTCGGGAGCCAGGTACATTCCATCGCCCTCTTTTATCTCGGGATAGGCCTTATAGAACGCGTCTGTACAGCGCAGAACCGCATTGACACGCACTCTTCCCGGGGAATGCACATCCGTGTTCAGACGGTTCAACTGCTCCTCCTCCGTGAATTTCTCGGCCCAAATCAATGCATACCGCTGGAACAGCTCTCTCAGTTGCTGCTGGTCATCTCCCACCAGGGAGGTGATGCAGGACAGCGCTCCCAGATCTGCAATATTTTCCCCCAGCGTCTGTCGGCCGTTCAAACTGCGTCCGTCCAGGATCTCCTGCCGGTCATAGTAAGCCGCAACTTTATCTCCCATTTCCTGGAAATGAGTGAAATCGTTCTGGCTCCACCACATATTCAGGTCCCCTTTCTCATCATACTGGGCACCCGTGTCGTCAAAAGCGTGGCTCATCTCATGGGCAATCACCATGCCGATTCCCCCCAGATTGGACGCAAAGGAGGCTTCTCTGTCATAGTAGGGCGGCTGCAGGATCCCCGCTGGGAACACAATCTCATTGTTGGCCGGATTATAATAGGCGTTGACCGTTTGGGGCGTCATATCCCACCGGCTGCGGTCAATCGGCTTCCCGGGCTGCTCCAGAAGCTCCGCCATCTCCCCCTTCCTCAGGGCCAGCTTGTTGCCGATGAGGGTTCCGCCATCCTCAGGCGGCAGAATCCGCACCTGGCTGTGATCCTCAGGCCACTTGTCCGGATACCCCACCTTGACGGACATAGCCGCGAGCTTCCTCATGGCCGCCTCCCGCGTGCTCTCCTCCATCCACTCCATGGTGGAGATGCGCTCCTCATAGCGTTCTTTCAACTGCCGGACCATCTCCTCCACGGCTGCCTTGTCCTCACTGGAAAATGCCTTCTCAACGTACAGTCTGCCGATCTCATACCCCAGTGAATTCTCCAGAAGGGACAGCGCCGTCTTTTCGTCCGGCCGGCTTTCCCGAATTCCCTTGAGCTCATTATTCCACTGGACCGCAATGTCCCGGATCTCCGGAGTCAGGTATGAAGAATAATCCTGGAGCAGGCAGAATACGGAATAATTCTTCAGCAGTTCCAGATTCTCCTCCGTCAGGTAACTGTTGACCTTCTTCATCAGATCCGGCTCCATAACGATCAGATAATCCGCATCCTCCTGCGCTCCCGCTGCTTTCAGAACCTTCTCCACATCCAGGGCGGGCAGCAATTCCTGCAGCTTAGGCCGGCTGTAATAATTGCTGATCTTCTCCGGGTTCCACTGCTCGGCCAGCGGCAGAGAGGCTGCCGCCAGATCCATCTGCAGGCTCACGACTTCAGCAGCCTCACGGGCATAGAGCGCCTCTTGTGTCTCCGGCTCCAGGGTGGTTCCAGCTGTTCCCGCCGAGCACAGGTGGGAAACTTCATCCTCATCCCCCGCGCCGCTGGCCAGCATCTGCCCCACATAGATCCGATAGCGTTCCACCACTTCTTTCCGGCCGGGATCCTCTAACGTCTCCTTACCCGGCCCCAGATCAGAAGGTCCGATATACCAGCCCGATGAGCTGCTGTCCTTTAGATCATTGCTGATAAAGAGGTTCAGCAGGCTGCAGCTGCCCGTATCCCGAAACAGTCCGCCCATCACCTCCGCATACTCCTGGATACTCTCTGCCCCTCTGATCCGGTCTATCCATGGTTTCAGCTCTCCCAGACCTGCCGTGCTCCGCCCGTCCATATCCATGGCCGTCCGGTAAAAATCCCGGATTTTCTGCTGATCGGAACCATCCTCATCCTTGTTTTCACTATCCATGGCGTCTGACACGATGGTCTCCTGCACATCTTCCCCATTTCTGCTCAGCTCATAAAACCAGTTCCATCCATAGGAGTCTCCCGGGATCTCCTTCTCTTCCAGCAGGTCATGGTTGACCGCCCCATAATAATCATCTTCCAGGCGTACCGGCTGTTCCGATGCCCCTGTTTGAGCTTCTTCCGTCTCCGGCCGGCTGTCGGATAATTCCGGTCCGTTGTCCCTCTTTTTGCAGCCACACAAGGTCACGGCACACGCCAGGGCCAGCAGACAGGCCGCCTTTACAGTTCGGTTCATAATAATCTCCATTCCGCTGCCAACAATAAAGGGATCTGTAAAATGAGAAACACTTCATCTTACAAACCCCTTTCGTGTAGGCGCTAAAAGTGCGCAGGAAGCGTACCTTTCATCGCTGATGACAGGCCTTAATCAGGCGATTTCACCTGTCTTATCCTTTTTTGAACGCCCTGTAAATGATTTACGGGGTACTGTGTTCTCCCGGTACACCAGTTCCGGCTCACTGTTTCCTTCCACTACGTCTTTGGTTATCGTACAGATCCCGATGCTGGAGTCTGAAGGGATCTCATACATAATGTTCATCATGATGGATTCCATAATTGAACGCAGGCCTCTGGCTCCCGTCTTTCTCTCTACGGCCAGATGGGCAATCGCACCGAGTGCGTCGTCGGTAAACTCCAGCTTTACGCCGTCCAGATCGAAGAGTGTCTGATACTGCTTGATAATGGCATTCTTCGGTTTTGAAAGAATCTTCACCAGAGCATCTTCTGAAAGGGAACTTAAGGAAACCGTAACCGGCACACGGCCGATAAACTCCGGAATCAGGCCGAACTTGGATAAATCCTGAGGCATAACCTGCTTCAAAAGTTCATCAATATCCTGGTTCTGCCTATCCACGATCTCTGCATTAAAGCCGATGGAACCGGCTCCCAGACGGTTCTCGATAATCTTTTCAAGACCGTCAAATGCTCCGCCGCAGATAAAGAGAATGTTCGTTGTATCAATCTGCAAAAGCTCCTGCTGAGGATGCTTCCTCCCGCCCTGAGGCGGAACGCTTGCGACCGTACCCTCCAGGATTTTCAGAAGCGCCTGCTGCACTCCTTCACCCGAAACGTCTCTCGTAATCGAAACATTTTCTGATTTTTTAGTAATTTTATCAATCTCGTCTATATAGACAATACCGTATTCGGCCTTGCTGATATCAAAGTCGGCTGACTGAATAATCTTCAGCAGAATATTCTCCACATCCTCGCCGACATAGCCGGCTTCTGTCAATGTCGTGGCATCTGCGATGGCGAATGGGACATTCAGGATTTTGGCAAGCGTCTGCGCCAGATATGTCTTACCGGAACCGGTTGGTCCAAGCATCAGTATATTGCTTTTCTGAAGTTCCACTTCCTGGCTTCCCTTGGATGTGATTCTTTTGTAATGGTTGTATACCGCTACGGAGAGAACTTTTTTGGCTTCCTCCTGGCCTACGACATACTCATCAAGAAATTCCTTGATCTCCTTCGGCTTTAACAGGTTAATCCCGCTGAAGTCCGGACCCTTGTCATTCTGATCAGCAAATTCCTCTTCCAGAATTTCTGCACAAAGTTCGATGCAGTCGTCACATATATAAACATCATTAGAACCTGCAATCAGTTTTCTGACCTGGTCCTGCGTTTTGCCGCAAAAAGAGCAGCGAATCTTGTCATCAGATCTGCCTGGCATATGCCCACCTCAATTCCTTCTATAAAATAATGGCTGTGAATGTAATTAGTGGCTTGCAATAACACTGTCTATCAGCCCATACTCCATTGCCTGCTGTGCTGTCATGTAATTATCTCTGTCGGTATCTCTCTCAATGACTTCATATGGCTGGCCAGTGTTAGCTGCCAGGATTTCGTTCAATTTTTTCTTTGTCTGTAAAATCTTCTCTGCCACGATCTGAATTTCCGTAGCCTGACCCTGCGCTCCGCCGGATGGCTGGTGGATCATAACCTCGGCATTTGGAAGGGCAAAACGTTTTCCCTTTGCACCGCCTGCCAGGAGGAACGCTCCCATGCTGGCCGCCATGCCGAAACAGATAGTAGAAACATCACACTTGATGTAATTCATCGTGTCATAAATTGCCAGTCCTGCCGATACGGAACCGCCCGGGCTGTTGATGTAGAGATGAATATCCTTGTTGGGATCTTCCGACTCCAGAAACAGAAGCTGTGACACGATAAGCCCTGCCGACGTATCGGTAACTTCTTCTCCGAGGAAAATGATCCTCTCTTTTAACAGCCTGGAAAAAATGTCATAGGAACGTTCTCCCCGGCTGGTGGATTCAATGACATAGGGTACTAAACTCATAGAATGCCTCCTGTTCTGCAAAAATGGAAACGATGAAAAGCCCGCGCTGCGCACTTTTCACCGACACCAAACGGTGAAAGGCGCGCAGTGCGGGCCTCCCACCAATTTGCACTTCTTATTCATTATACGGCAATTAAACTAATTTTGCTTCTGAAACAAGTAAATCTACTGCTTCCTGAACCTTTAAATCTTCTTTTAACTGCTCTTTTTCTTTCTCGCCCATCAGCTCGTTCAGCTTCTCAGCTTCCATCTGATAGCTTGTTGCCATCTTTCCAATCTGCTGGTAAACAGCGTCGTCGGAAACTTCGATGTTCTCAAGTTCTACAATCTTTTCAAGAACAAGTCTTGTCTTGATTCTCTTAAGAGCCTGAGGAGTCATCTGGTCGATCAGCTTGTCTGCTGTCATTCCTGTATATTTCATGTAATCATTGATATTCAGGCCCTGGCTCTGCAGTCTGCGTGCATAGTCTTCCACCATACCGCGTGCCTGTGTGTTGATCATTGCCTGTGGGATATCCATCTGGGCATTCTCAACTACCTTATCAATAACACGGTTCTCGTTCTCAGTAGCAGCTTCCCTGTTCTTCTTATCCTGGAGTTTTGCCCTGATATCGTCTTTGTATTCAGCAAGAGTCTCAAAATCTGAAACTTCGCTTGCAAACTCGTCGTTCAGCTCGGGAAGCTCCGTCATCTTGATCTCTTTAATGGTTACTTCAAACTTAGCCGGCTTGCCTGCTAATTCAGGAGCATGGTACTCTTCCGGGAAGGTAACCTCGATCTCACACTTCTCACCGAGGTTCTTACCGATTAACTGCTCCTCAAATGTATCAATAAAGGAATGGGAACCAATTGTCAAAGGATAATCTGTTCCTTCTCCTCCTTCAAATGCAACACCGTCGATAAAGCCCTTGAAGTCTACTACTGTATTGTCGCCGTCGGCAACCGGTCTGTCTTCTACTGTGATAAGACGTCCGTTCTTATGGCGGGCTGCCTCCAGCTCCTCCTCAACATCGCTGTCCGTTACTTCTGCAACAACCTTCTCTACTTCTACTCCTTTATACTCACCTAATGTAACTTCCGGTTTTAAAGCTACGGTTGCTGTATAAATGAAATCTTTTCCTTTTTCGATCTGTGTTACATCGATCTCCGGGGAGGATACGATCTCTTCCTCGCACTCCTCTGCCGCCTTTGGATAAGATGCATCGATTACTTCGTTAGCAGCCTCTTCATAAAAAATGCCTGCTCCGTACATCTTCTCGATCATGGCCTGCGGTGCTTTGCCTTTTCTAAAACCAGGAATATTGAATTTTCCTTTATTGCGATTGTAAGCAGTTTTGATAGCAGCGTCGAATTCCTCAGACGGAACTTCGATTGTAAGCTTAGCCATGTTGTTTTCTAATTTTTCTACCTGTAAACTCATTATAAGGGGTCCTCCTTGCTTCTATATGTGAACAGCCATACCCGTTAGGCGTTACACTTCAAGATAGCATTATATCATATCCCATCTGTAAATACCAGTCCAAATTGTCAAAAAACCAAAGAAAAAACGGGAAAACACAAGGGTTTTTCTACTTTTTTCCCCAGTTTTCCCGTCCGTTATTCCGTATTGTTTTTCTGCTTCCCGTTCATGCCGGATGGATTTCGCGGTTTCAGACCTGATCGTATTGTATCGCTGTTTTGACATGGGAAGCCGTTTTTTCGTCAATCAATAGTTCGGCCAGTTTAAGGCCCAGATCCAGCGCATACCCAAGGCCTCTTGCCGTCGTGACATTGCCGTCGGTCACAACCCCGTCTCCCGTTGTCTCGGCTCCGGCCAGCGCACCCTCAAATCCGGGATAGCAGGTGGCCTTCCTGCCTTTAAGGATTCCAAGTCCTCCCAAAACGCTCGGTCCCGCACAGATGGCCGCCAGACGGCGTCCCTCCTCATTGGCCGTTACCAGAGCGTCACAGAGCGCTCTGCACTCCGAAAGGCGCCTTGTTCCCGGCATTCCACCGGGCAGAAACAGAACATCCGCCTTCTTAAAATCAATCTCCCCGATTGTGGCATCCGCCAGAATCGTAAACCCGTGGGAGCCCGTCACTTCCTTCTTATCGCTGATGGACACCAGGGTCACTTTCACTCCGGCACGAATGAGGACATCCGCCGTTGCCAGGCATTCCACCTCCTCCAGTCCATCCGCTAAAAATGCATATACTTCCGCCATATCAGCCACCCCTTTCAAATCATTTTCTAATACTGGTTGTCATAATAATTGTCTCCGCCGCCCTGATTGTCATAGAACACTTCCGGTTCCGGCACTCCAAAGCCGCCAAACGGGAAACCGCTGATGTGCCCTCTCAGATGATGGTACAGCTCTGCAATAGCCGCCTCCTGGTAAGGCACCACCAAAACCCCGCCGACACAGCAGAGGAGCATTCCCAACAGATACCAGCCGATAAACGACAGTTCCAGCAAAAACAGTTGGAAACGGTTACCGTTCATCATGTCCTTAGTCACGGCAAAAACGTCCCGGCTGTCCGCCTCCGGATTCTCCGACAGGATATACGGAATCATCGCATACTCATAGCTCTTGTAGATTCCCGGAATGACAAAAAGAAGGGACCAGAGACCCGTAAAGAGATCCCTCAGGAACATGATTTTCACCACGTTCATGTAGTGTCCGCATCCAAATACCCAGAACACCTTTCCGATTCCGGCCGACTTAAGGGTCAGGCGGCTCTCCATAAAGAACCGGTTCTTACCCACCGTAACAGGGTTGCCGATAAACACCTTGAACAGGAGCGCCGCAATTCCCACAATTGCGAAAATCCCCAGCAGCGTAAAAATTATCATGTGCAGCGTCGCAGGATTGATCCCCTGAAAACTGTGGTGAATATCCTCTCTATACTCTCTATAAGTATTGACAC
>CATWBR010000101.1 GCA_958349075.1 uncultured Clostridium sp. | reverse complement strand
TGAATGCAAAACTTGCCCAGGTATCGGAGGAAATAAGAGAGAGAGCCGTACCGGTTGCTGTCGATTCATTGGAATTTATCGTGAAATGTGCCGATAAATGATTGTGAATGCTTCACGACTGTGATAAAATTTGTTAAGAAGGCTGTGGAAGCACCGCAGTACCGACAAAATATGAGACAGGAGTGCATGATACATGGGAGCGATCAGCAATGACTGGCTTGTGCCTCTCGGGGCCGAATTTAAAAAGCCATACTATAAAAAATTATATGAGACAGTAAAACATGAATATCAGACAAGGGCCGTTTATCCGGATGCCAATGATATCTTTAATGCGTTTGATTTTACACCGCTCGGCAAGGTCAAGGTGGTGATTCTGGGACAGGATCCCTATCACGGCCCGGGACAGGCACATGGCCTGTGCTTTTCGGTAAAGCCGGATGTGGAGATACCGCCGTCGCTGGTCAATATCTATCAGGAGCTTCAGGAGGATCTGGGCTGTTACATCCCGAACAACGGATATCTTAAGAAGTGGGCGGAGCAGGGCGTTATGCTGCTCAATACGGTGCTGACCGTGCGTGCGCATCAGGCCAACTCGCACAGGGGAATCGGCTGGGAAGAATTCACGGATGCAGCCATAAAGATTCTGGCGGAGCAGGACCAGCCGATGGTGTTCATCCTGTGGGGGAGACCTGCCCAGATGAAAAAACCGATGCTTACGAATCCGAAACACTTAATTCTGGAAGCGCCGCATCCGAGCCCGCTGTCTGCGTACAGGGGATTTTTCGGAAGTAAACCTTTCAGCAAAACGAATGAATATCTGAAAGAAAATGGTTTGGAACCAATAGACTGGCAGATTGAAAATATATAGTGGAAAGGAAATAGCATGAGTTTTGTAGAGATTTTAAAGGTCGTGGTGCTGGGAATTGTGGAAGGATTCACGGAATGGCTTCCTATCAGCAGCACCGGCCATATGATTTTAGTGGATGAGATTATTCATCTCGATGTCAGCGAGGCTTACCGTGAAGTCTTTATGGTGGTGATTCAGTTAGGAGCCATCATGGCGGTGCTCGTTCTGTATTTTCACAAGCTGAATCCGTTCTCCGGCCGTAAGTCGGATGCCCAGAAAAGAGGGACACTCCGGCTTTGGGCAAAGATTATCGTGGCCTGCATTCCGGCGGCAGTGGTGGGGCTTCCCCTTGATAATTTTATGAACAAACTGCTTAACGGTTATGTAGTGTCAGCTATGCTGATTATCTACGGCGTATTTTTTATCCTGCTGGAGAAAAGAAACCAGAATGCCAGGTTCCCGATTGACCGCGTGACTCAGATCTCCTTTCAGACGGCGGCCATCATCGGATGTTTCCAAGTGCTTGCGCTGATACCAGGAACTTCCCGTTCGGGGGCGACCATCCTGGGGGCTATGCTCATTGGCTGTTCAAGAGGGGCTGCGGCCGAGTTTTCATTTTTCCTGGGAATCCCGGTTATGTTCGGAGCCAGTCTTTTGAAGATTGTGAAATTCTTTATCGAAGGCGGAGCTTTTAAGGGATATGAGGTGTTCTATCTGCTCCTCGGCATGGTGATTGCCTTTGCCGTGTCGGTGTATTCCATCAAATTTTTAATGGGGTATATCAGACGTCATGATTTCAAATTTTTTGGTTATTACAGGATTATACTCGGACTTATTGTTTTATCCTATTTCGGCATCTCGGCACTGGCATCTTAATTTGATTCACGGATACGGAAGGAACCGCGCTTTGGGCACGTTTTCCTGCCTATCCGTGTTTTTTAATTACATGGAAAGGTTTGTCCTGGTTTTTTATTTTTCATGGTTGTAATTCTGATGGACGAGGCCGCTGCATATATTGATTAATAATGGCGGCGGAAGGCAGAAGAAGGAAACGCATGTGAAAAGAAAAGTGTTTTTACTGATGCTCACAATGGTGATGGATGTATTTCTGGCCTGTTTTTGTTTTTCGGCAGTCAGAGATTTTGCCTCGGCTTACGGAAACAGGACAGGTGTGCAGGTATCGGCAGAGCCGGACGAACCGGATTCCGTAGGGCAGGGAAAGGAAAAACAAAAAGAAAAGCAGAAGGAAAAACAAAAAGACGTGAACAAAGAGACGCAGCCGGAACAACGGGGAGAAAAACTGCTGGCTCTGACATTTGACGACGGTCCCCACTCTGTTTACACAAAAAAACTGTTGGACGGACTCAAACAGAGAGGGGTGAAAGCCTCCTTTTTTCTGGTGGGGGAGAACATACCCGGCAATGAAGAGCTGGTGAAACAGATGGCGGAAGACGGGCATCTGATCGGAACACACTGTTACAGCCATGTGGATTTGACAAAGAGGACAACAGAGGCCGCCTGTGCCGACATTATCAAGACGAATGAGATGATAAAAGCAATTACGGGCAGCGCTCCCGAGTATATCAGGCCGCCGTACGGGATATGGAATGATGAGCTGGAGGAGTGCGTGAGGATGACGCCGGTTTTCTGGGATATCGATACGCTGGACTGGAAGAGCCAGAATTCGCAGAAGGTGCTGAAACACATCTGCAAAAACGTGGGAAAACACGAGGTCATCCTGCTTCACGATGTATTCGGAACATCGGTGGATGCGGCGCTTGCTGCCATTGACACTTTGACGAAGCAGGGCTATACTTTTGTTACAGTAGATGAACTGCTGATAGATTAGAGACAGAGGGATACTATGGATTTATTTGATTATATGAGAAGCAACACAATGGAGAAGGAGGCGCCGCTGGCCTCCAGGCTCCGCCCCGCCACACTGGATGAGGTGGTCGGACAGAAACACATTATTGGGAAGGACAAGCTGCTGTACCGGGCAATCAAGGCGGATAAGCTAGGCTCCATTATTTTTTACGGACCTCCGGGAACCGGAAAGACTACGCTTGCCAAGGTGATTGCAGGCACGACAAGCGCCAGGTTCAAGCAGCTCAACGCAACCGTGGCAGGGAAGAAGGATATGGAGGAGGTTGTGCATGAGGCGAAGGACGCGCTTGGGATGTACGGCCAGAAGACCATCCTGTTTGTGGATGAGATCCACCGCTTTAACAAGAGCCAGCAGGACTATCTGCTTCCCTTTGTGGAGGACGGTACGCTGCTGTTAATCGGAGCGACGACGGAGAATCCCTATTTTGAGGTCAACGGAGCTCTTATATCGCGTTCCAGGATATTTGAACTGAAGCCTCTGGAAAAAGAAGACATCTATGAACTGCTGAAACGGGCGGTTTACGATACGGAAAAGGGGATGGGAAGTTACAGGGCGGACATTTCCGAGGATGCCCTGAATTTCCTGGCCGACATGGCGGGGGGCGATGCCAGGGCAGCCCTCAATGCGGTGGAACTGGGAGTGCTGACGACAGAACGGGCGGAGGACGGACTGATTCACATCACTCTGGACGTGGCCCAGGAGTGCATTCAGAAACGCGCGGTGCGCTATGACAAAGGCGGAGATAATCACTATGACACAATTTCTGCATTTATTAAGAGTATGAGGGGATCTGATCCGGACGCCGCCGTCTATTATCTTGCAAAGATGCTCTATGCAGGTGAAGACATTAAATTCATAGCAAGAAGAATTATGATCTGCGCGTCCGAGGATGTGGGAAATGCCGATCCACAGGCTCTTGTGGTGGCCGTCAATGCGGCCCAGGCAGTGGAAAGGCTCGGAATGCCGGAGGCCAGAATCGTGCTTTCCCAGGCCGTCACCTATGTGGCCAGCGCACCGAAAAGCAACGCGGCCTGCATGGCGATTGAAGAGGCGGAAACGGCCGTGCGTAGTACCGCGGCGGCTTCCGTGCCGGTACACCTCCAGGACAGGCATTATAAGGGGGCGGAGAAGCTGGGACGGGGACTTGATTACAAGTATGCCCACGATTATCCAAATCACTATGTAAAACAACAGTACCTGCCGGATGGGCTGGAGGGATCGTCCTTCTACCGTCCGACAGAAAACGGCTATGAGAAAAAGATCGGGGAATGGCTTCGCTTTTTAAAGGAATCCGAATAAAAAAATTTGCAATTTTCCCAAAATGGTATATAATAAGAAGACAAGAAAAGTAATTCCGACGTTTCTTATTTCTTAATAATCCCCAATAAAAAATCAAAACTAAACAAAGCAAGGAGAGTTGTATGAGAGAAAAATTGCAGACCCTTCCTTTGACACAGCTTCGAGAACTGGCAAAGGCACAGGGGCTTAAAGGCGTGACCGCCCTTAAAAAAGCAGAAATTATAGACAGGCTGTGTGAAATAGCCGGCGTAAAAGCAACGGACAAAGATATGCCGGAGAAGGGCGACGCAGAGAGCGGGGAAAGCAGCTTAACGCTTGATTTACCTGAGCCGGCAGCCGAGAAGGCAGCGGAGGACAAAAAGCCGGACGTAAAACTTGCGGAAACTGCAGGCCAGGAGCCTCGCAGCGGCAAGAGAAACGTCAGGGATGAGAGAAAAGACGAGGCTCCAAGGAGGGAGACAAACCGCTATAACAGGGACGACAGCCGCAAACGCGATTACCAGCCGCGAAATGATAACCAGCGAAGCGACGGCCAGCAAAGAAGCGATTACCAGCAGCGTGGCGACGGCCAGCAGCGCAGCGATAACCAGTCCAGAAGCGACTACCAGCAGCGCGGTGATAACCAGTCCAGGAGCGACTACCAGCAGCGCGGCGACAGCCAGTCCAGGAGCGATTACCAGCAGCGCGGGGATAACCAGCGAAGCGACGTCCAGCAAAGGAGCGACTACCAGCAGCGAAGCGACAGCCAGCAAAGAGGCGACTATCAGCAGCGAAGCGACAGCCAGCAAAGGGGTGACTATCAGCCAAGGAATGACTATCAGCAGCGCACGGAGAGCCAGTCGAGGAATGATTACCAGAGCAGGAGCGATGAGCCGAAGACGGATTTCCAGGAGCTTGACAGCGGGATTCAGGCGGATGGAATTCTGGAAGTAATGCCTGACGGTTTCGGTTTTATCCGCTGTGAGAATTTCCTTCCGGGTGAGAATGACGTCTATGTGGCTCCGTCACAGATTAGGCGGTTTAACCTGAAGACAGGCGATATCGTAGGCGGCAGCAGGAGAGTGAAGACCGCCACAGAGAAGTTTGCGGCTTTACTATATATTAATACGGTTAACGGATACCCGACCAGCGTAGTGGAGCGCAGGCCGAACTTTGAGAACCTGACGCCCATTTTCCCCAACAGCCGTCTCCACTTGGAAATGCCGGGCTCTAAGAATTCCACCGCCATGCGTGTGATGGATTTGCTCTCACCGATTGGTAAGGGACAGCGAGGCATGATCGTTTCGCCGCCCAAGGCAGGTAAGACGACACTGTTAAAACAGGTGGCCAGGGCGGTTACTGTAAACCATCCGGAGATGCACCTGATTATCCTTCTGATTGACGAGCGTCCCGAGGAGGTTACGGATATCAAGGAGGCCATCACGGGACCGAATGTGGAGGTAATCTACTCGACCTTCGACGAACTTCCCGATCGCCATAAGAGAGTGTCCGAGATGGTAATCGAGAGGGCAAAACGTCTGGTGGAGCATGGAAGGGATGTCATGATCCTGTTAGACAGCATCACGCGTCTTGCCAGGGCTTACAACCTTGTGGTTCCGCCCAGCGGCCGTACTCTTTCCGGCGGTCTTGACCCGGCGGCGCTCCATATGCCGAAGCGCTTCTTCGGAGCGGCGAGAAATATGAGAGAGAACGGCAGCCTGACAATCCTGGCTACGGCGCTGATCGAGACGGGCAGCCGTATGGATGATGTTATATACGAGGAATTTAAGGGAACGGGCAACATGGAGATTGTCCTGGACCGCAAGCTGTCGGAGAAGAGGATCTTCCCGGCCATCGATATCCTGAAGTCGGGCACAAGAAGGGATGATCTGCTGCTGACGCAGGAAGAGTCCGAGGCCGTGGATATTATCCACAAGGCGACCAATACCCAGAAACCGGAAGAATCGGTGGAGAGAATCCTTGACTTATTTGCAAAAACGAGAAATAACCAGGAGTTTGTAGAGATCAGCCGCAAGAGACGGTTCTTCTAAAATTTAACTTCTAAATCTTAAATAATCGGCAAAGAAAAGTCCGCATCGCGGACTTTTCTTTATAACCTATAAATTCATGCCGGCAGCTCTTCCGACTGTAAATTCACATTGAAAGAGCTTGCAATTCACTGATTCATATGGTATACTGGATAAGCTGTATAATTAGACGGTAGTTTTGACATCTGCGTGAGTCGTCCTTACGGTTGATGGTCTGCTTAGACGATGGAAGAGTGGAACATGGGTGTGCAAGGCTTTAACATAGTAACAAAAACAGCGGTCGGAAATCGCACAAGAAAAATCAGAGAGGTGAAAATCATGAAAGAAGGAATCCATCCAGCCTATTATCAGGCAAAAGTTGTTTGCAACTGTGGCAACGAGTTCGTAACAGGTTCTACAAAGAAGGACATCCACGTAGAGGTTTGTTCCAAGTGCCATTCATTCTACACAGGACAGCAGAAAGCGGCTGCAGCCCGTGGACGTATTGATAAGTTCAACCGTAAGTACGGTATGAATGCAGACAAATAAGTTTGAACAATGTAAGGGTTGGGTTTTAGTGGCGACATTAAACTCAACCTTTTTATTATTCTATAGGCCCTCTATTGAGTAGTAAAGCCCTTCGCGCAGGATTGCACTGCGGCGGAGAGGAATTCTTTTTTAATAAAGATTTATTGGTTGGCAGTGAAAAGTCCCCAAGGCGTGCTTTTTCACTGTTTCAGATGTCAAGCCGGTTTTCAGGCAGGAGTATAACGAATGAAATATTCAGGAATTGGCGGCCAGGCCGTCATTGAGGGAATTATGATGATGAACCGCAACGATTATGCGGTGGCGGTTCGCAGACCCGATGGAGAGATCGAGGTCAAGAAGGACAATTATGAGAGCATCACGGCGAAAGCAAAGATTTTGTCCCTTCCATTTATCAGGGGAGTTTTCAGATTTGCTGATTCTATGATCCTGGGAATGAAGACTCTGACTTATTCCGCCAGCTTTTTTGAGGATGATGAGGAGGAAGAACCGGGTAAATTTGAGAAGTTTCTGGACCGCGTATTCGGTGAAAAGCTGGAGAGCGTGGTTATGACAATCGTAATGGTTTTTTCTTTTATCCTGGCGATTGGAATTTTTATGCTTCTTCCCCTTGTGATTGCAAACTTTTTTAAATCATTTATTGCATCGGAACATGTGATGGCCGTTCTGG
The DNA here is from genome assembly GCA_958349075.1 of uncultured Clostridium sp. Lineage (GTDB taxonomy): Bacteria > Bacillota > Clostridia > Lachnospirales > Lachnospiraceae > Otoolea. The sequence continues at coordinate 4,310 of CATWBR010000101.1, read as the reverse complement.
AAGGCGTAATCAGAATCGCAATTTTTATTTTATATATCAAGCTTGTGTCAAGGATGGAGGATATCAGAAGAACCTTCATGTACCACGGAGCGGAACATAAGTGTATTAACTGTGTGGAACACGGACATCCTCTTACCGTAGAGAACGTCAGAGCGAGTTCCAAAGAACATAAGAGGTGCGGAACCAGCTTTATCCTGATCGTCATGATAATCAGTATTCTGTTCTTCATGGTAATCCGGATTGACAATATCGGCTTCAGGATGCTCAGCAGGATTATCCTGATTCCCGTAATCGCCGGCGTGTCTTATGAGATACTTCAGAAGGCGGGCAGGAGCAACTCAAAATTCATGGATCTTGTCAGCCGTCCCGGAATGTGGATGCAGGGACTTACGACAACAGAGCCGGACGACAGCATGATAGAGGTCGCCATTGCGGCGACTGAAGCCGTGTTTGACTGGAAAGAATATTTAAAGGAGAATTTTCCGGAGACGAAATTATGACAACATTTCTGAGAGAAGAGAAGGAGCCCACCTGGCAGCAGTTGCTGGAGGAAGGGAAGAACTGTCTTCTGGATGCCGGAGTGGCGGATGCCCAACTGGATGCATGGTATCTCCTGGAAGCGGCTTTCCCCATTGATCGGGTGCATTTTCTGATGGACAAAAACCGGCCGGTGGATAGTCAGATACTTTCAAAGTCAGCTCCTGTATATCAGGACTATCTTGAAAAAAGAGCGGCCCGTATTCCGATCCAGCATATACTGGGCAACCAGGAATTTATGGGACTTGAGTTTACGGTGAATGAGAATGTCCTGATACCCAGACAGGATACGGAGAAACTGGTGGAGACGGTACTGAAAGAGCATCCGGACAGGGACACCTCAATCCTCGACATGTGCACGGGTTCGGGATGTATCGCCGTCAGCCTCGCGGTACTCGGTTCCTACGAGAAGATAACGGCCGCCGACATATCCAGGGCAGCGCTTAAGGTGGCGAAGAAGAATGCGCGTCGTCACTTTCTCGTCCAGAAGGGAACGGTCCGCTCGGAATCTACGCTTCTTTCGGAAACACCGTGGAAGCTTAAGATGAGCACGTATGTCTACCGGTCGGATTCCCCCGCCGGGGAGCGGCAGTCCGCCTCTTTAGAGGGAGCGCAAGCGGCGGTAAGAGCCAGGGAGCCGGGAATTGCCGCGGTGCCGGGAGTCAGGAAGAGGGAGCTGTTCCTTGTGGAGAGCGATTTGTTTTCCAGCCTGGATCAGAGCGATAAATATGATATTATTGTATCGAATCCGCCTTACATCCCGTCTTCGGTTATTGACGGACTGGAGCCTGAGGTCAAGGACCATGAGCCGAGGCTGGCTCTTGACGGTTCCGAGGATGGACTGTATTTTTACAGGAGGCTGGCCTGGCAGAGCGGCGCCTACCTGAAAAAAGGCGGCATGATTTACTTTGAAATCGGGTATGATCAGGCGGCGGCGGTAGGGCAACTGCTGGCCACGGCAGGATTTTGCGACATTGAAATAATTAAAGATGAACCGGGGCTTGACCGTGTGGTTGGAGCGCGCTGGAACAGATAGTTTATAAATTGGAAGCGTTATAAAAACGCAGGAGGTTACGATGTTTGACAGATTGGACGATTTGCTGATTCGTTTTGAAGAACTGATGGAAGAACTGAACAGCCCGGACGTGGCGCTGGATCAGAAACGGTTCCGCAAACTGATGAAAGAGCAGGCAGATCTGACGCCGATTGTGGAGGCGTATAAAGAGTATAAGAAAGCAAACCAGGATGTGGAAGACAGCCTGGCTCTCCTGGAGGAAGAGTCCGATGAGGAGATGCGCGAGATGGCCAAGGAGGAACTGGCCGAAGCAAAGAAGAGAATAGAGGAACTGGAACAGGAGATGAAGATTCTTCTGCTTCCCAAGGATCCGAATGACGATAAGAACGTAATGGTGGAGATACGTGCCGGAGCCGGCGGCGATGAGGCTGCTCTTTTTGCCTCGGAACTTTACAGAATGTATGTACATTTTGCGGAGAGCAACCGCTGGAAGACGGAGCTTGTCAGCGTCAATGAGAATGGAATCGGCGGTTTCAAGGAAGTGGTGTTCATGGTTACAGGCCAGGGAGCCTACTCCAAGATGAAGTACGAGAGCGGCGTACACCGTGTACAGCGGGTACCCGAGACAGAATCCGGAGGAAGAATCCACACGTCCACTGCATCCGTCGCCGTTATGCCTGAGGCCGAGGAGTTCGACGTCGTGATTGACGACAAGGATATCCGTATTGATGTTATGCGTGCGTCCGGTAACGGCGGACAGTGTGTCAATACCACCGATTCGGCCGTCCGTCTGACCCATATGCCGACGGGAATCGTAATCTACAGCCAGACCGAGAAATCACAGCTTCAGAATAAAGAAAAGGCATTCCGCCTGCTCCGTTCCAAGCTGTTTGACATCGAGCTTGAGAAACGCCAGAGCCAGGAGGCGGAAGAACGCCGAAGCCAGATTGGCACGGGTGACCGTTCCGAGAAGATCCGCACTTACAATTTCCCTCAGGGACGCGTGACGGAGCACAGGATTAAGCTGACGCTCTATAAGATCGATTCCGTAATGAACGGGGAGTTAAATGAGCTGATTGACAGCCTCATTGCCGCCGACCAGGCAGCAAAGTTAAGCAGGCTGAACGAACAGATCTAAAATTACCGTTATTATAATCGCTCCATTCGATAAGAAGATGGGGCGATTTTTAATATCATAGGAAAGGGGGATCCTTTCTTAGCATAGGAAAGTGCCTGTGATATTAAAAGCCCTCTGGGCGGGTTCTTTTGTCATTCAACGGGAAAGTAAATCCGTATATTGATTATCAATGGCCGTATTAACACAGAAAGATGAGGACTGTGAGATGAAAAAAACAGGAAAGTTACGATTACTATTGCTGGTTGCATTATCCATATCTTTAACCGCCTGTAAAAGCAGCGTGCAGGAGATATCCGGCAGTGATGCAAAGGAAAGAAGCACAAATGACGGGACAGAAGCGGTTTTTCCAGCGGAAGAGGAACAGCCGGAGGGGACGGCACCGTCACAGGCAGCCGCAGTTATGGGAAAACAGCCTGTTATAGAGGAAACGGACTGGTCGTCCTATTTTCAGGGATTAAACGGCGGCGCGGTAATCTATCTTCCCAATGAGAATAAATATCAGATCTATAATGAGAATCTATGTAATACCCGAAGATCCCCCTGTTCTACATTCAAGATAATATCATCTCTGATCGGAATTAAGAATGGTGTGATATCGGAGGAGAACTCTGTCCGGAAGTGGAGCGGGGAGGTATTCTGGAACGACAAATGGAACAGGGACATCGGTTTTAAGGATGCCTTTCAAACCTCCTGTGTCTGGTACTTCAGAAAAATCATCAATGAGCTGGGACCAGACGCCATCCAGGAGGAACTGGATAAACTGAATTATGGAAACTGTGATATTTCAGACTGGGAGGGACGCCTCAACAACAATAACAACAACCGCTCCCTGACCGGATTCTGGGTTGAATCATCCCTGAAAATCTCCCCTAAAGAGCAGGTTGAAGTGCTGGAACGTATTTTCGGCGAGGATTCATCCTATGCGGCGGCGGAACTGTCTCTGCTCAAAGATGCGATGCTTGTAACAGATTCCGGCCGGTCTGATATTAAAATCTATGGAAAAACAGGACTTGGGAAGACATCCGGAATTGTTGTGGATGCATGGTTCACCGGTTTTGCCGATACGGGAAAAGAAAAGGCATACTTCTGCGTCTATCTGGGAGAGACGGATAATAACGACGTTTCCAGCACCGATGCAAAAAGAATAGCCATTGAACTGATCGGAGATTGCCGTTGTACCGGACTATCACATAGAGTATAATCAATGTATTGAGATAGGAACAAGGTGGAAAGATGAAAAACAGAGAGGAAATAATCCGTTACTGCCTCACGTTTAAAAATGCTTATGAGGATCAGCCGTTTCATGATCCGAACTGGACGGTTATACGCCACAGGGAGAATAAGAAGATTTTTGCATGGATATTTGAGCGGGAAGGCCATATGTGGATCAATGTGAAATGCAGCCCTGACTGGAGGGATTTCTGGCGCAGGGTTTATAAGTCCGTCATCCCGGCATATCACCTTAATAAGGTTCATTGGAACTCCATTATAATGGACGGAACGATTCCAGAGGAGGAAGTGAAACGGATGATAGGGGAAAGCTATGATTTGACGATTTAATTGAGGAAGGAGGACGCGGCCGGAACGGCCAATGTCCGGTGTGGGGAGGTTGGTTGAATG